>JAJYMP010000434.1 GCA_021786915.1 Chloroflexota bacterium | reverse complement strand
CATCCCGAAGTACCTCGATGACGCGATCCGCGACCTCGAGGCTCGGATCCGCGAGATAGACGGCGCCGACTCGACCGCACGCCGGGCCGGAAGGCAGCTGTCGGCTCAGGCTCGCCGCGCTCGGACGCCGCGCTGACCTACTTAGGCGGCAGCGCCCCGGCGAGGATTTGCGCCAGCCGCATGATGGCAGGCTGGTCGAGGGCATCGCCGGCCAGCCGCCTGCGCAGCGACCTCGGGCCCTCGAGCCGGACGCCGCGGAACACGTTGGGCGGCAAGATGAGCGGCCAGTCGCCGTTGACAAAGCACAGCACAGGTGTGATCGGCGGCAGCGGCTCGACGCCGGCCGCCCGCAGCGCGCCCTCGACGGCTGCCACCTGCCATCCCATGTTGTCCGCCAGCTCGGAGCAGTCCCGACGGCCGACGTGGAGCCGCTCGTCGGGCCGCAGGAGCCAGCCGTGGTTCCGGATCTCGACTCGGCCCTCGTAGTGCTTCGCGTCGACGACGAACACGCCCGCGGACGCGACGACGACGTGGTCGATGTTCCCCCTGGTGCCCGGGACGCGCCGGTCGTGGAGCACCGTGAAGCCGTCGAGCGCCTCCGCCAGCATCTCCTCGCCCCTGGCGCCGACAGCCCATGCCCGCGTCGACTGCGGCTCGTCGGTCAGCGCCAGGACGACCCCGCCGATGCGGTTCCCCCAGCGCCCCCGGACGGCGGCCTCCCGCTTGGCGGCGCGCCGCTCGTGCTCCTGGCGGGCGGACCGGCCGGCGACGCCCGAGTCGACCTCAGGCTGCTCCACGGAGGGAGCCGTGGGGCACGTCACGCAGTGGATCGTGCGCCTCGGCCAGTCGTAGACGGCGACTTCGCCGGCGCGGAGCGCGACGCCGCATTTCGAGCACACCCCGTCGTACTTCACCCGCCAGTCGCCCATGCCTACTGCGTCTCTGCACGCGACGCCGACAATTTGCCGCCGTCCTCAATCCATCAAAGCGGTTCGAGGTTGAAGACCGCAGGTTCCACGCAGCGCGCGAACGGCTGGTAGCACTCCGCCACCACGTCCACGCCCAACAGGTCAAACATCAGCACGGCCCATGTCGCGCTGACGACGGCCCCGTCCTTGAACTCGTGGGCACCGAGGATGTCGAGCCACGTCTTGACGAGCCGTGGATCGTACTGGGACGCCTCTGCCTGTCGCACGAAGTAGTCGAGCACCGTTGCGTTGACGGCTGTACCGGCAAGGCTCGCGACGTGAGCCCCAGCCGCTGCCGCTGGTTCGCCGATGCGAGCGACGAGAATCCAATATGGGTCGAGCGTCCGGGGAAGCTTCTCGATGCGCAGGTGGGTTACCTGCCAATCTCCCCACGTCGCTGAGGTTAGAGCGGCCGCAAAGGCATCGAGGTTCGAGTCTGTTCTGGGATCCCGCATCCAGCTTGGAACCGGCACCGACACGCGTTGCGCAACGAGCTCGTGGAAGGAGGCGGGGCCACTGGCCCGCACACTCGGGGACCACGCGGCCGGCCCGCGATCGCGTGCCTCGTGCGTCGGTGCGAGGGCCGGCGAGTATTCGCGGGCCGTCAGCTCCCCTAACCGGACCGCTTCCTCCGCTTCATGATCGGTGCCCACCCACTGGACAAACGAGAAGATCCGACCACGTCGCTCCACGAAGACCAGCTCGTCCTCTGGTCGGTATCTCTGCTGAACGTGCGCCCAGAAATCTAGCGGGAGCTCGACCTTGTCGCCCGTGGCAAGCCGAAGCTGTGCGAACTTTGGCCCGATCTTCTCGATGCCGACGATCCGGCCGCGCTTGGTCGCCATTGACTTCCATGATGGTTCATGCCGGCGACCCGCGGAAGCCGTTTGGGCCATGTCGTGGCCGTTACCCGCGAGCCGGCTGCCACAGCAGGCCGCCGCCCGACGTCGCGGATACTGCGTGCCGCCGGATTTGGGCCAGACGCGTGCCCGGTCGCGGGTCTGCAGCATGCGTCATGCGCTCCGCAGCCACTCGCACGGCTCCGGCGGCACCCTCAGGCGCCTCGTGACGGGAAGGTCGGTTTGTCGGGCAAGTGACAGTCCGACCCTTCCGCGCTCAGCGGCCGGTCATCGCCTGTCGTCCCAGAAAGAGGTCGTTTCGAGGCGATATGGCGGAAGGAAAGCGCTGCCCGGGCGAGGTCCTGGCAGCGTGACCTGAGCTGGTGGCGTGACTGTGACGGCCCGCTCAGTCCAGTCGATGTTGGAGATCGATGAGCTTCTGTATGCGTGCCTGGAGATTCGCGTAGTGCGTCTGAGCCCATTGAGGAACGTGAGGGTAGGTCAGAGCCAGCCGCTCGGTGTTGCGAAACGCAGCGAGTTGCCACCTTGCGTGTTGCGCAACCAGCGCGTCCGCCTCCCGCCACCAGGCTTCGACGTCAGCGAGCCACGCGAGGTCGGGAGGATCGGAGGCACCGAGTACCCGCATGCCTAGAGCGTTGCCCTGGGCAATGGTGGCTGCAAAGCGTGCTGAGACGGGGCGAAAGGGGGGCAATCGCGCCACAAGGTACCGTAGCCGGGATGAGTCGAGGGTGAATGCCAGGGCGATGCTGAGGAAGCCGCCGGCCCACAGGGGCGTCAGGTCGCGCGCTGGTGGCTCGCTCTGGTACGCGACCGTAACCGCGGCGGTCCAGAGAATGCCGCCGAAGAGGAGGAGGACCTGTGCGGGTCGCGTTCGCATTACCCTTCCGTCCAAAGAAGCCCGGGTGGCCCATACGATAGCTGTTATGGGGGTAGGCGGCTGCAACCGGTAGCCGGTCAAGTGCCGCCGCAGGCGGGCGAAGCGGCGCTCCCCTGGGCGAGGGCGCAGGAATGAGCCCGGATGGGGAGCAGACGCAAGGGCGGTGGGGCTAGACGGGGGTGAGCGGTCATGTCGTCGCCCACGGTGGCATGACCGCCCCGATCATTCTCCCGCGCGTCGGGACCCGGCCCTTGTATCGG
>JAJYMP010000429.1 GCA_021786915.1 Chloroflexota bacterium | reverse complement strand
GACCTCGACCATGTCGGCGGTGACCTGCGTGAGGGCCGGGATGTCGGCGGTGGCGCGGACGACGGGCGTCCGTGGCTGGGCGAGCCAGTAGGCGCCGGCGGCGACGAGGCTCGCGAGGGCGAAGACGGCGAGGTAGGCGGTCAGACGGACGCGCATGGGCGGTCCCCCCTATTCGGCTGCGGCTGAGTAGACGACGGCGACGGACACGACCCCGGCCGCGGTGGAGGTGCGGACGGTCCCGTCGTCGTACCGGGTCGACAGGTCCAGGACGACCCGGACCGGGTACGACCGGGTCCCGGGCAGCGGCGTGTCCCACTGGATCCGGATGGGCGTCGAGGCTGGGTAGCGGCCGGTGGGCGTGGGGCTGGCGGCGTCGTTGGCGCCCGCGGTGTAGCGGTACCCGGTCACCGTCGTCACGCCGCCGCCGATGACGGCGCCGCCCGAGCGCATGACCCCCTCGCGCACGATCGTCCCGCGGACGTAGAGGGCGCACGGCAGCCCGCGGGGCCAGTAGAGGGCGGCGTGGCCCGTGACGTCGGGCGGGACGGCCGCGCCGCCCGGGAGCCTCCCCGACGGGCTGCCCGCGACGGTGACGACGGGCGGCAGGTACTCGATGGGGAGGCCCGAGACGCCGGACGCGGCGTTCGTCACGTCGACCGCCCAGGGCACGGTCGTCTCGTACGGGGAGCCGTCGGGCGCGATGAATGCCGCGTAGGCGCGCCCGACCACGTGCGCCGTCACGGTGACCGAGAAGGAGCCCGCGCCGTACGCGTGCGTCGTCGACATGCGGAACGGGTCCGCCGGGCTCGCCGCCACCGACCCGCCGGTCCCGTCGCCGAAGTCGACCGACCAGGAGCGCACGCGGACGGAGCCCGGCACGATGACGGCGCGGATGTCGTCCGCCACGGAGCCGAGCCAGCCTCCGGACAGGCCCGCGGTCACCGACCTGGACGTCCCGGCGGGGGCGGCCGCGGGCGACACGGCGACCCCGAGGTCGAGGCTCAGGACGCCCGACGCCTGCGCGTCCACGCCGATCCCCGGCTGCGTCCGGGTCGTGACCACGATCATCGGGTCGAGCGGGTACTTCGCCCCGCCGGCGCACGACATGAGCTGGACCGACCACTGGTCGCCGACCGGGTCGGCGAGGATCTCGTACTTGTGGACCCACGAGGTCCAGTACGCCACGCAGCGCCGCTGCGACGGCGACGTCCACCTGCCGTCCGCCCTGACGCCGACGTACGAGCGCCCGGACCCGGCCTGCCACGTGGTGACGGAGATGTCGACGCCGGAGTCGAGCGCCGCGGCGGGCCCGGCGGCGGCGAGGGCGAGCAGGGCCGCCGCCGCGGGGGCGAGGAGGGCGGCCGCCATGCGGCGCCTCACGGGTGCGACTCGTAGGCGTCGACGAGCCAGAGCCCGCCGACGAGCCGCAGCCGCACGGTCAGGTGCGCCGTCGGGAGCGCCTGCGGCGTCTGGAGCGGCGACGCGTCGGCGAGGCCGGTGTCGTAGCCCGACACCGTGTAGTCGAGCGTCACCGTCGCCGTCTCGCCGTAGGCGGCCGCCGCGAGGCGTTCGACCCGCTGCTCCGTCAGGATCGAGGCCTTGCCGACCGACCGCTGCCCCGCGAGGAACGCGGCGACCGAGCGGTAGGCGTCCGACCCGGCGCCCGTGGTGAATTCCGAGACCGCGGACGGGTCGTCGGAGCGGCGGGCGGCCGCATAGGCCACGAGGAAGGCCCGGACGGCGCCCTCCGGCGTCGATCGCGGGTCTGCCGGCGAGGCCGACGGCCCAGCGGACGGAGACGATGCGGCCGACGGCGGCGCGGCCGACGCTGGGGCCGGCGTCGCGTCGGCGGCGCCGATTCGACCGACGAGCAGGATCCCGCCGAGCACGAGGAGCCCCAGGGCCACGGCGGCGAGGGCGAGCACGGGCATGCGCGTAGCTCGGTTCATCGCGCTAGCTCCTCGCCGCTGCCGAGCCGGTGACGTCCAGCACCACCGTGGTCCCGATGCCCGCGAGGCCGAGCAGCGGCACCCGCACAGGGACCCGGACCCGCACGCTCACCGTGGGGGCCACGTCGGCGAGCCCGGTGACGGGGTCGGTGCCGGGGCTGTTCACCACGGCCACCGTCGCTCCGCTTGCGACCTGGTCGGGCGACGCGAGCAGCTGGCCGCCGAGGGCCGACACGTTGGCCGCGAGGTACTCGCGCGCGAGCGCCTCCGCGGTGGCGGGCACGAGCGCCGGCGGCCTGCCGTGCGCCAGGGCGGCGAGGTCGACCGCCTGGGTCGCGGTCAGCGCGGCCATGTCGAGCTGCGCGCCCAGCCGCGAGCGCAGTGCCTCGACCGTGCCGACCGCGAGCACCAGGGCGAGCACGAGCAGGAGGAGCGGGAAGAGGACGACGGCGTACACGGCCACCTGGCCGCGCTCGCCGCGCCGGGACGCGCGCATCAGTGGGTCACCTCGCTGCGGGTCACGAACTCGGACGCGAGCGGCACCGACCACGACCCGAGGAACGGGATCGGGGCGGAGCCCGTGGTCGCGAGGCGGACGCGGATCGGCTGGCCCCAGGCCGCGACGGCCGGCTCGACCGTGACCGACACGGAGCCCGGGGTCACGCCGCCGTCGCGGAGCTCGGCCGCGATCCGGCCCCGGACCGCCGGGCCGTCGGCGCCGCCGACCGCGGCCTGGCGGGCGCCGGCGGCCGCTGCCGCGTCGAGCACGGTCCGCACGTGGGAGAGGTGCCCGAAGACGACGATCGCGACGAGCACCGGGATCAGCACGAGCGGGATGACGAGCACGGCCTCGACGGTCGCGACGCCCTCCTCGCCGCGGCGCCTGCAACCGGACCCCATCCGGCCCTTCCGCGCGCTCACGTGGCCGCCAGGGTGCGGACGAGCTCGCCGATCTTCGCGGCGAGGCCGTTGTTCCAGGCGAGGATCGCGGCCGAGAGGACGACGAGGATGATCGCCGCGGCGAT
>JAJYMP010000154.1 GCA_021786915.1 Chloroflexota bacterium | reverse complement strand
GTCGTGGCGAGGAGGTGATCCGAGCCCTGGGCAGAGGAGGCAATGTGGCCAGGAGCGAGGCAGTAGACCGAATCGATGCGCTGGCCGGGGTGGGACGGCAGGTGTCAGGGGCGCGAATGGCGCAGGGTCGGTACTCGGACGACTTCTATGCGTCATACACAGGCTGGCGGGCGCAGGCGACCGCCTGCATCAGGGACGTGGCCGGACAGGAGAGCCCGTACTACAGCCAGTTCATCAAGACAACGGAGCAGCCCATGGCAGTTGCTGCGGCAGAGGGAACGGCCATTCTCGAAGCGTTGAGCGCGGATGTGTCTGCAGGCTACTTGCGTCGCCAGGCCGAGCTGATCGCCGCTGAAGTGTTCGGCGACTTTCTCGACATGGCGCAGCATCTACTCGACGCGGGATATCACATCCCTGCGGCTTCGCTGATCGGAGCGGTGCTCGAAGATGGGCTGAGACGGCTGGCCCGTCGGCACGATTTGAAGGTCGGACCGTCGGACGACATCGTGGTGCTCAACAATCGCCTAGCGAGCAAGGGCATCTACAGCAATCTCGCACGTAAGCAGGTGGATCTGTGGTCCGCGACGCGCAACGCATCAGATCACGGCGTGTTCGGAGAGGTGAAGGCGGAGAACGTGACCGAGATGCAGGCCGGGGTCGTCCGATTCCTTGCCGAATACCTCGGATGAACGCATCACTGTCGAGAACGTGGTCGCCAGCAGCCCTCCGCAAAGGGCAGCGCGGTCGGGGCGCGTGATCCGTACGGGGATGCGCCAAGCGCCCGGCGTTCAACTTTGGTCCGTGTCGACCTGGACGCCCGTGCCGAGTGCCCTTGCCAGCTGGACAGCATGGTCGATGTTGTAGCCGAAAACGATGCCCGAGTTGGTTATGACGACGTCACCCGTCTCGGCGCCGTCGGGATGGAGAACATCAGCGTGGTTCGGATTGAGAACCGGTGAGAGTCGCTTGAAGAACGACTGGACCACTCCGGCGATCTGGAAGTTGTTGGAGTTCCGCGGGCGGAAGACGATAGGGCCGCCGGACATTCCATGCACGTTCAGGCCATCTAGGACCAATACCCGGCTGCCGTCGCCATCCACGAACTCGCCCGAGAACTGGGCGTGCTTCACGAACGGGAGGGGTCGCATTCGGTCGTAGGGTTGCGGGAGGCTGCGCATGCCGAAGGGATAGCCAAGGAAATAGACGTCCTGGCCCCAGATGAGGCCGTCCATGGTTGCAGGTAGAGGCAGCGTCCGCGTCAGTTGTGTGCCAAGGGCCAGGACGGCGATGTCGATGCTGGCGTTATCCGGCACGGCCAGATCCCGGGTCGAAACAGGGACGAACGCATCCCCCTCCGAAACCGTGAGCGCGGCCCTGTCAGTGGCGACATGGCGTGCCGTCACGAGATACTGACGGGAATCGACCTCGATTGTGAACGCCGTGCCCATGGAGTCACCGAAAGCCACGAACACGATCCGGGTGTAGACGTTTGCGGTGATCATGCAACCTCCCGGATGCAGCCGCTTCGGCCTGACGGGAGGCGACTCGCGTTCTGCATGTCAACCGCCAAACAGCTCGGCCTGCTCGGCGGCCTTCGCCCGGACCCGCTCGGCTCGCTGGTAGGCGGGCAGGACGAGGAGCGGCAGGTTCGGTTTCTTCCCCTCGTCAAGCAGTTCCCGAATGGTCAGGATCTGGACGGCGGGATAGTCCCGCCCGGATACCTCGGAGTGATAGAACCCGGCCTCAGTGGCCTCCTGGCGCATGGGCGCCGTCGGCTCCTCCAGCGTGACGAACAGGCCCATGGCCGCACCGTGAGCGTGCATGTCGCCCTTGAGCTGGGCAAGCATCGCCCGGTTCACGTTGCCGCTCTTGATCGACACGATGCACGTCTCGGGCTTCCCGCCTGACCCCGTGAAGGTGATCACGCCGTCGATGCCCCGATCGGCTCCCTTCTTCTCGACACTGCCGCGCGGGGTCGCCCCGACGAGGTCGAGCGCCCACCACTGGAACTGGTAGCGGTGTTCCAGGCTGCCGTCGGCGAGCATCGCCCGAGCGCCCGCCACCTCGGTCGGACGGTTGACCACCTCGACCTCGCCCAGCTCGGGGAAGCTGTCGTGCAGGCGCTGGCGCATCACCGCGATGGCGAGGTAGGTGACGTCGATCCCGATCCACTGTCGGCCGAGCTTCTGCGCCGCCACGGTGGCCGTGCCGCAGCCGCAGAACGGGTCGAGCACCACGTCGCCCGGCCGTGAGGACGCACCGATGATCCGCTCCAGGAGCGCCAGCGGCTTCTGCGTCGGATAGCCGAGGCGCTCGCTGCCCTGGGCCTGCACGGGTGGAATGTCGTCCCACCAGGTCCCGAGCGGCATGCCCGGCATCTCGTCGAGGTAGCGCTTCTGGGCGGGGACGGTGCCGGGTTTCGTCTGCACGATCCGTCCCTCCTCGTACATGCGCTGCATCCGCTCCCTTGTGAACCGCCAGTAGCGCGTCACGCCGAGGAACTCGTAATGGGGGTTGCGCTTCGCGGGTGAGGCACCCCCGGGTGCCGTGATATCGCTCAGGCGGTAGCGGCGGCCAGTCTCGGGTTCGATGTGGCGGTAGAAGGCCTCGACGTACTCGGCATCGTAGGCGCGGTAGGGCTGCTGCCAGTAGTAGTCGGGTCCCTTCGCGTAGAAGAGCAGGACGTCCTGCAGGCGGCCGAAGTGCTTCGCGCCCTGCGCGGCATCGTTGTGGGAGGTCTGGCGCTTCCAGACGATCTCGTTGATGTAGTTCTGGGGGCCGAAGATCGCGTCCAGCACGAGCTTCAGGTGGTGGCTGGCGGTCGGGTCGCAGTGGAGATAGAGCGAGCCGGTCGGCTTCAGCACCCGGTGCAGCTCGACCAGCCGCACCGCCATCTCGACCAGGTATGCCAGCATCGGGCTAGGGCGGATGCCTTCGTGGAAGGCTCCGATGAGGGCGCTCACCGGCGGCGCCAC
>JAJYMP010000203.1 GCA_021786915.1 Chloroflexota bacterium | reverse complement strand
GATGAGGTCGACCTGCTCATCACCGATGCCGGTGCACCTGCGGCGGAGCTCGAGGCCCTGCGAGCCGCGGGCCTGGAGATCCAGGTCGCCCCCGAACCCCCGGTGGCTAGCCCGGAATCGGGGCGCACGCGCGAGATCGTGGCGTGAGTGGTCCCATCGTCACGGTCACGCTCAACCCAGCCATCGACCGGACGGTCTGGGTCGATCGGCTGGTCCCCGGGCGCACGCATCGCTCGGCGGAAACACGGGCGACGATCGGCGGCAAGGGCATCAACGTCGCGCGCACGGTATCGCAGCTGGCCGTGCCGGTCTACGCGCTGGGGGTCGCGGGCGAGGACCAGGCGGCGTCGATCGTCCAGCACCTCGTGTCCCTCGGCGTCCAGGCGCGGTTCCGGTCTACCCCGGGCGAGACGCGGACGAACCTCAAGGTCATCGAGCGGGAGTCGGGCCGGCTGACCGAGATCAACGGCACCGGGCCTGTCGTCAGCCCGGAGCTCCTGGCGTCGCTGGAGACCGAGCTGCTCTCGATGGTCGCGCGGACCGAGGCGGTGGCCGTCGTCCTCGCGGGCAGCCTGTCGGCGGGGATCGACGCCCCGGTCTACGAACGCTGGACGCGTCACCTCCGGCGCCTCGGCCTGCCGGTTCGGGTGCTCGTGGACGCGAGCGACGAAGCGCTGGCGCGGGTGGTGGAAGCCGGGCCGTTCATGGTGAAGCCGAACCGCGTCGAGGCTGAAGGCCTTGTCGGTCGGCCGATCGGTTCGATCGACGATGCCGTCGCCGCGGCGGCTGAGATCCAGCGGCTCGGACCGCAGAACGTCCTGCTGTCGCTCGGCAGCCTGGGCGCCGTTGCGTGCTCGAACGGCGAGACGCGCGTCTTAACGCCACGCCCGGTCGGGTCGCCGGTTGACGGCCTGCTCACGACCGTCGGAGCGGGCGACGCGATGGTCGCGCGGATCGCGGTCGAGCTTGCCCGGTTCGACGCTCCGGCGGTTCAGCCCAGCGAGTTCTTCGCGATGTGCCGCCTCGCCGTAGCCCAGGCCGAGCGCCACATCGCAGTCGGGAGTTAGGAGGTGATGGAGCCCGCTGCTACGCGCGTTTCTTCGGGATCGGACGGGTCGTCCGTGTCCCCGATGGCCACGACAGAGCTGGCCGAGGCGTCCTTGCGCGACGCATGAGGGTCCAGATCGGCGTTCCGCAGAGAGACCGGCGTTCAGCGGTCTCCCAGATCTGAAGGAGGTACGCATGAGCGCAAATGCACTGCCGTTTCTCGCCCCCACGTCGGGCTCGGGCATGCAGGCCCGAGTCCAGCGGCTGGGCGGATTCCTCGCCGGGATGGTCATGCCCAATATCGGGGCATTCATTGCGTGGGGACTGATCACGGCGCTGTTCATCCCGACCGGCTGGATCCCGAACAAGAGCGCGGCCTCGCTCGTGGGCCCGATCATCACGTACCTGCTGCCGATCGTGATCGGCTACACGGGCGGCAAGCTCATCCACGGCGACCGCGGTGCGGTCATCGGCGCGATCGCCACGGTCGGGGTCATCGTCGGCAGCTCGATCCCGATGTTCCTCGGCGCCATGATCATCGGCCCCCTGGCGGCCTGGCTGCTCAAGCAGTTCGACCGGCTGACCGAGGAGCGCATCCCGATCGGCTTCGAGATGCTGGTCGAGAACTTCTCCCTGGGCATCCTCGGCGCCGTGATCTCCCTCGCCGGGTACTTCGCGATCGGCCCGGTCGTCGACAACCTGTCCACGGCGATGGCCAACGTCGTTCAGAGCATCGTCAACGCGGGCCTGCTGCCCCTCGTCTCGATCTTCATCGAGCCCGCCAAGGTGCTCTTCCTCAACAACGCGCTGAACCACGGCGTGCTCGACACGATCGGCGTCCAGCAGGCGCTCGCCAACGGCAAGTCGCTGATGTTCATGCTCGAGACCAACCCGGGCCCGGGCCTCGGCCTGCTGCTCGCCTACTGGGCGTTCGGGCCGCAATCGATCCGGCCGACAACCCCGGGCGCGATCATCATTCATTTCTTCGGGGGCATCCACGAGATCTACTTCCCGTACGTCCTGATGCGACCGGTGCTCATCATCGCGATGATCGCCGGGGGGATGTCGGGGGTCGCGACGTTCGTGGCCCTTGGCGCGGGTCTTGTCGCTTCGCCGTCGCCTGGCAGCATCTTCGCGGAGCTCGCCATGACCCCGCCCGGCGGCCAGCTCTCGACGCTCGCTGGCATCGCAGTCGGTACCGTCGTCACGTTCGCAGTGGCGGCAGTCATCCTGAAGGCGACCGTTCACGAGAGCGAGGAGGGCCCGGAGAGCGCTCCCGCCACCGTAGCCGTACCGGCATGACCACGATCGAAGCGGCTGACATCCACAAGATCGTCCTTGCGTGCGAGGCCGGCATGGGCAGCAGCGCGCTCGTGGTGTCCCAGCTGAAGCGCCAGCTGGCCGGCCTACCGATCGTCATCGAACACACCGCGGTCGGTCGGATCCCGGCCGACGCCGACCTGATCCTGTGCCACCGCTCGCTCGCCGAGCGGGCGACCCAGGTGGCACCCGGCCGGGTCGTCATCCCGTTCAACACGTTCATCGGCGACCCGGTGTTTAAACGGGTGGTCGACGCGCTCCGTTCGGGCCGAACGGTCGGCGCGTGAGCGTCCTTGCCCGAGAGGCGATCCGACTGGCGCAGCGCGCGGAGGACAAGTGGGATGCGCTGCGCCAGTCGGGCGCGCTGCTCGAGGAGCTCGGGGCTGTCGACGAAGGGTATGCCGCCGCGATCCTCGAGCGCGAGGGACAGATCTCCACGTACATGGGCGAGGGCGTCGCGATCCCCCACGGGACCGACGCCGCCCGCGCGCTCATCCGCAGGACGGCCCTCGGGTTCCTCCAGTTTCCGGCAGGCGTCGACTGGGACGGCGACACCGTCTTCCTGTGCATTCCCATCGCGGCAAGCGGCGACGAGCACATGGGGGTGC
>JAJYMP010000482.1 GCA_021786915.1 Chloroflexota bacterium | reverse complement strand
GTCGCCGGTCTTGACCTCGACCGTGAGCGCCACCGAGAGCGGCAGCGCGCCCTCCATCGCCTCGCGCAGGACCGGGACGAGGCGGTCCACCTCGTCGCGCGGCGCCTCGATCAGGAGCTCATCGTGGACCGAGAGCAGCAGCCGCGCGCGGAACCCGCCCTCGCGCAGCGCCCGGTCGGCGCGGATCATCGCGATCTTGACGATGTCGGCGGCCGTGCCCTGGATCGGCATGTTGATCGCCATGCGCTCGCCTGCCGCGCGCAGCGCTCCGTTCGACGATGACAGCTCCGGGATCCGCCGCCGCCGCCCGAGCAGCGTCGACACGTAGCCCAGGTCCTTCGCCGTCTCCCGGATGTGGAGCATGTAGCGGCTGATGCCGTTGTACGCGTCGAAGTAGCTCTTGATGAACGCCTGCGCATCCTCGCGCGAGATCCCTGCCCGCGACGACAGCCCGAAATCGCTCATCCCGTAGGCGAGGCCGAAGTTGACCATCTTGGCCATCGAGCGCTGGTCCGCGGTTACCTCGGCGGGATCGAGGTGGAGCACGCGGGCCGCGGTCTCGCGGTGGATGTCGGCCTCGCGCGCGAAGGCCTCGGCGAGATGGGGATCGCCGGACACGTGCGCGATGATCCGCAGCTCGATCTGGCTGTAGTCGGCAGCGACGAGCGTCGTCTCGGGCGAGCCGGCGACGAAGGCGTGGCGGATGCGACGGCCCAGCGGCGTCCGGATCGGGATGTTCTGGAGGTTCGGGTCGGACGAGGACAGGCGTCCCGTCGCCGCCACCGCCTGGTTGAACAGCGTGTGCAGCCGCCCGTCCGGGCCGATGAGGTTCGGCAGCGCCTCGACGTAGGTGGAGCGGAGCTTGGTGTAGATGCGCCAGTCGAGGATCGGCGCGATGACCGGGTGGACCCCGCGCAGCTCCTCGAGCACCGTCGCGTCGGTCGAGTAGCCGGTCTTGGTCTTGCGGCCCTTCGGCAGGTGCAGCTCCTCGAACAGGATCTCTCCGAGCTGCTTGGGCGACCCGATCGTGAACTGGTGGCCGACCGCCGCGTAGATCTCGGCCTCCAGCCGCTCGATCTCGGCTGCGAACTCGCGCTCGAGGGTCCCCAGCGCCTCGCGGTCGAGCGCGACGCCCACGGCCTCCATGCGGGCGAGGATCGGGATCAGCGGCAGCTCGATCTCGGCGAACAGCCGCTCGGCGCCCTCGTCGCGGAGGGCAAGCTCGAGGCTCGGCTGGACCGCGAGCGCTGCCAGCGCCTCGAGGCCCGCGACCGCCGTGGGCGGCAGGCCGGCGGCGGCGGGCGGCAGGACGAGGTCGAGCCGCTCGGCCACGACGTCGGCGATCCTCTGCGCCCGGAGCGCCGCGTTCACGAGGTAGGCGGCGATCTGCGTGTCGAACCCGATCGGCGTGGCGGGTGCTTCCCGGTCCTCGCCGAAGCGGGCCGTGAGCACGGGCTTCACCTCGTGACCGACCAGCGGAATGGCGAGCGCCTCCACGAGCCGCCGAAGCGCGGTCGACGCCTCGGGCCCGTCCGCCGCGACCACCCGGCCGTCCTCGCCCGCCACCGCGAGCGCAAGCGGGATCCCCGCCAGCGGTCGCGGATCGTCGGTGACCAGCGCGACGCCCACCGACGGCAGGCCGCGCAGCCACAGCTCCAGCGCCGCGACCCCGTCCTCCCCCACCACGCCGATCCGCCCCGGGTCCATGATCGCCGCCGCCAGCGCCCCCGGCAGGTCGCCCGAGGCGGCCGCGAGCGCCTCCGCCCGGGCCTCGACGGCAGGCGAGGTGGTCGCGATGACGCCGCCCGCGTGGGCGCCGCCCGTGGAGAACGAGTCGAAGTCGAGCGACAGCTGCAGTCCGCCCGCGTCCGGGGCGCGTCCTGCTGGACCGGCCGCATTGCCGCTCCGTGCGTTGGCCGAGGTCGCCGCCGGGGCGCCCTCCCTCGCCTCGCGCAGCCGAGCCGCCGCGTCCTCCGGCCGCTCGCCGAGCAGCGGCGGCAATCGGTCGATCAGCGTCCGGAACTCCAGCTCGCGGAACAGCCGCACGACGGCCTCGCGGTCGTACTCGCCCAAACGCCCTCGATCGGGGTCGAGCACCACGTCCACGTCGCGGACGAGGCGCATCAGCTCGCGGCTCTCGAGGACGGTGTCGCGGTGATCCGCGAGCAGCGGCTGGAGCTTGACGGGCGCCACCTGGTCGAGGTTCGCGAACAGGTTGTCGAGCGTCCCCCAGGTTGCGACCAGCTTCGCGGCCGTCTTCTCGCCCACGCCCGGGATCCCGGGAATGTTGTCGCTGGGGTCGCCCTTGAGCGACTTGTAGTCGAGCATCTGGTCCGGGCGGAGGCCCCAGCGCTCCTCGATCCGCGCCAGGTCGTAGGTCACGCTGTTCGACGCGCCGCCGCGCAGCGAGACCATCAGCCGGGTGTGCTCATCCACGAGCTGGAGCATGTCCAGGTCGCCGGTGAGTATCGTCACCTCGTCGCCGTGGGCGATCGCCTGGCCGGTGAGCGTGGCGATGACGTCGTCGGCCTCGAAGCCCTCGCGCTCGTAGACCGGGATGCCGAGAGCCGCCACGACGTCGCGAACCCTGGGGATCTGGTCGCGCATGTCGTCGGGCATCCGGGTGCGGGTGGCCTTGTACTCGGCGTAGCGGTCGTGGCGGAACGTGGGTCTGGGGAGGTCGAACGCGACCGCCCAGCGGTCCGGCTTCGCGTCCTGGATCGAGCGCAGGACGATGTTGGTGAAGCCGAAGACGGCGGTGACCAGCTCGCCGCGCGACGTGGTCAGCGGCTGGTCGATGAGCGCGAAGTAGCCGCGGTAGATCAGGCCGTTGCCGTCGAGCAGCAGGATTCGGTCCATCGCGTTGAGTGTACGCGGCAGGATGTCGGCGCGGCCCGGGCGGTCCTGTTTCGGAGCCTGGCGCCACCGACCCGCGCGTCGCTCGCCGGTGGCCCGCCGGGCGCGCCAAATCCGCCTCGGGGTGGCCGCGACACCGCGCTTTGGCACTTGCTCAGCGCCAGCTACGGTCGATGGCGCGGCGGGAGCGCCATCTCGGGCCTCGTGGGCTGATCGCAACCGCGATTTGGCGCGCCCGGAGCGCCGACGCCACGCCCCGCGTCCTGAACCCAGCACGCGCTCGAAGTCGGCGAAGCGGCGCGCCACAGCGTGGCCAGCGGCCCTCGTCGCGCCGCGCCCGCCGCGTACGATGTGGGCATGGCCACACGACGCGTCGGGATCCTCACCGCCGGCGGCGACAGCCCCGGGCTCAACGCCACCATCCGCGGCTTCGGCAAGGCCGCGATCGGCACCCACGGCTTCGAGGTGGTGGGCTTCCGCGACGGCTTCCGGGGTCTGGCCGAGGACCGCCACGTCAGGCTCGACAAGCGGGCGCTGGCCGGCATCCTGACCGTGGGCGGCACCATCTTGGGGACGAGCCGCGACAAGCCGAGCCGGATGCTCGTGGACGGCGAGGTCCGGGACATGACCGCGACGATCCTCGAGGTCTGCAAGCGCAACCGGCTCGAGGGCGTGGTGTGCCTGGGCGGCGGGGGCACCGCGAAGAACGCGCTGCGCCTCTGGAAGGCTGGCCTCAACGTGCTGACGCTGCCCAAGACGATCGACAACGATGTGGCCGGCACCGACGCGACCTTCGGCTTCGCCACGGCCCTCGAGATCGCCACCGAGGCCATCGACCGGCTCCACTCGACCGCGCACAGCCACCATCGCGTGATCATGGCCGAGGTCATGGGCCACCGCGCGGGCTGGCTCGCGCTGGGGGCGGGGCTCGCCGGCGGCGCCGACGTGATCCTGATCCCGGAGATCCCATACACGGTCAACCGCATCGCGACCGCCATCAAGGAGCGGGTGCGCAAGGGGTCGGGGTTCAGCATCGTGGCGGTGGCCGAGGGCGCGCGCTCGGTCGAGGACGCCCGAGCCCTGACCACCGCCGAGGCACGCCTCGCCCGTGCGAAGGACCTGGTCGCCCGCGAGACCATCAAGGCCGAGATCATCCAGCTCGAGCTCCAGCACCAGGGGAACACGCTCCGGCTCGCCCAGCAACTCGAGCTGCTCACCGGCCTCGAGTCACGCGTCTCGATCCTGGGCTACGTGCAGCGGGGCGGCACGCCGTCAGGCGCGGACCGGCTGCTGGCGACGCGGCTCGGGACCGCTGCCGCGGACTTCGTGGCGGAGGGGACGTACGGCATCATGGTCGCCGCTCACGGCGACGGCGTGGCCGCGGTCCCGCTGGAGGACGTGGCCGGACGCCGCAACATCGTCCCGGACGACCACCCGTGGCTCCGGGCGGCGCGCCACACCGGCACGTGCCTCGGCGACTGACGCCGCAGCCGACCCGACCCTGACCGAATCGCCACGCCGCGTGCACGACTTCTGCACATGGCCCTGCGAGGCTGATCTCCATCAAGCAACTGCGGCCCGCCCGATGGGTCGCCAAACGATCGGAGATCGCAACCTGATGCGCGGGTTCCTCGCCTTCATCTTCCTGGGCCTCCTGGCGCTCGGCGCCGGGACCGTCGGCTACAACATCGGCGTCTCGCACGAGGTGGCCACGACGGCCGCCGCCAACGGGGCCACGGTGGTGTACGGGGGCGGCTGGCACTGGGGCGGCCTGTTCTTCCTGCCCTTCGCCTTCCTCCTCGTGCCGCTGTTCTTCTTCGGCTTCTTCGCGTTCCTCGCGTTCGCCTTCGGCCCCCGACGCCACTACGGCCACGGGCGCTGGGGCAGGCACGACCACGAGGACGGCCCCATGGGCTTCGGCCAGACGGGCAGCCGCCGCTGGGACGCCCGCCGGGAGTGGATCGCCGAAGCGCACCGGCGCATGCACGAAGAGGATGCCGCGCGCGGCGCCTCGCCCTCCGGCACCACCGGCTCATCCGGCGGGTCCGGCCCCTCGAACTCGTCGGGCGGCCCCACGGCCAGCTGACGCTCCTCCCCCTTCCACGCGACGCCGGGCGGTATCCTCGCCCGGCGTCACCGTCTCTCGGAGCCCCATGCGCACCATCCTCGTCGTGGAGGACGAGCCCCGGATCGCGGGCCTCGTCCGCGACTACCTCGAACACGCCGGGTTCGCCGTGCTGACGGCGGGCGACGGCGCCGGCGGGCTGGCCCTGGCCCGGGCGCGGCGCCCGGACGCGATCGTGCTCGACCTCGGCCTGCCCAAGGTGGACGGCCTCGACGTCATCCGGACGCTGCGCGCCGGCTCCTCGGTGCCGATCGTCGTGCTCACGGCCCGCGGCGACGAGACCGACCGGATCATCGGCCTCGAGATGGGCGCCGACGACTACGTGGTCAAGCCGTTCAGCCCCAAGGAGCTCGTGGCGCGGGTTCGGGCGGTCCTGCGGCGCGCGGAGGCCCGGCCGCTGTCGTCCGAGCACTTCGCCGTCGGCGACCTCGAGATCGACATCGCGCGGCGGAGGGTCATCGCTGCCAACCGCATCGTGGACCTGACGCCGACCGAGTTCGAGTTGCTGGCGACGCTCGCCCGCGAGCCCGGCCGCGTCTGGACGCGGGCGCAGCTGCTCGACGCGGTCCACGGGTTCAGCCTCGAGACCTACGAGCGCGCGATCGACGGCCACATCCGCAACCTGCGCCGCAAGCTCGAGCCCGCCGGCACGGGGGCCCGCTACGTGCGCACCGTGCACGGGGTCGGGTACGCGCTCGAAGACCTCGAGGAGCCGACGGGGTGAGCTCACCTGCCGAGGGCGGGGGCCGGCAAGGGCCGGGGCACGAGCCCGAGCCCGACTGGGGCGATCCCGAGTTCGACTGGGAGGCCGAGCGCGATCGGTGGCGCGCCCGGCGCAAGGCGTGGCGACGCCATCGCATGGAGGTTGTCGGCCGCCATGGCGACCGGCCCTTCCGTCGCCATCGTCCACCATTCGGATGCATCGGCTGCGCCGTCGTCGCCTTCGTCATCGTCGTCGGCTCGACCGGCGCCTTCGTGACTTGGATCCTCGCCTCGGCGTTCGGGTTCGTGGCGCCGCACGCGGGCCCGTCCGGGGGCAGCGGCGTCGCCATCGCCGCGATCCTCCTGATCGCCATCGTGGTGTCCGTCTCGGCGGTCTCGCGGTACGTCCGGCCCCTCGCCGCGCTCGCGACCGCGACCCAGCGCCTCGCCGACGGCGAGCCCGACGTGCGCGTCGCCGTCCGCGGGCCGCGCCCCGTCCGCGAACTCGCGTCATCGTTCAACGCCATGGCCGAGCGCCTCGACCGGAGCCGCGCCAGCCGCCAGGCGATGCTCGCCGACGTCACGCACGAGCTGCGGACGCCCCTGACCGTGATCGGCGGCGGGCTCGAGGCCATGCTCGACGGCGTCCACCCCATGGACGAGGACCACGTCGCGCCGCTGCTGGCCGAGACGCAGGTGATGGACCGTCTGCTCGACGACCTGCGGACGCTGTCGCTCGCCGAGGCGGGCGCGCTGGCGCTCCACCGGGAGCCCGCCGACCTCGTCGAGGTTGCCGACGAGGCCGTGGCGGCCCAGCAGCCGCTGGCCCGGGCGAAGGGCGTGGTCCTCTCGCTCGGTGGCGACGCCGAACTCGAGACCTCGGTCGACCCGGTCCGGGTGCGCGAGATCCTCACCAACCTGCTGACGAACGCGATCCGGCACACGCCGTCGGGCGGGCGCGTCGAGGTCACCATCCGGGCCGCCGAGGGCGAGGCGGTGATCGACGTCCGCGACACGGGCGAGGGGATCCCCGCAGCCGACCTGCCGCACGTCTTCGACCGGTTCCAGCGGCGGGCGGACTCGGGCGGGAGCGGTCTCGGCCTCACGATCGTGCGCGACCTGGCGACGGCGCACGGGGGCTCGGTGGAGGCGACGAGCGACGGGGTCGGCCTCGGCGCGCGGTTCCGGGTGCGGCTGCCGATCCGCGCCTGACGCTGCGGGCTACGAGATCCAGTCGACCGCCAGGATGACGCGGCCGTCGGTGGCGTCGATGATCACCAGGACGCCCTGGCCGTCGAGCGGCCCGAGGATGCAGCCCAGGCTCACGAGCCACACCTGGTCGTCCGGCGCAGGGACGGGGCCCTTCACTGCGGGACCCATGACGCCCAGCTGGGCGAAGGCGCCCAGGCGGACGTCGAGCACACGCTCCTTCGCGTAGTCGGGCCGGGCGGCACTGGCGATGGCGGTCGCCTGCTCGCGGTCGATCGGCGTGCGGGGCGTGGGCGTGGGTTCGGGTGGAGGGGGCGTGGCGGCGAGGCTCGGGGCGACATGCGCTCCGATGGCGGCGGGCGACTCAGGGGCGAATGACGGCGCGGACTCGCAGATCCCGGGCGTGGCGTCGGCGTCGCCGGGTCCGCCTGCCAGCGCGACGCCCCGGCCGGGGGTTTCGGCAGTCCCCCCAGCCGGGCTGGGCGCCAGCGCGGCGGTCCCGGCCCCGAGCGGGAGGCGGAGGCCGGCGCCCAGCAGCAGCCCGGCCACGCCCAGGGCGGCGAGCGAGGCGGCGAGGGGCCCGGCGGCGGAGCGGGCGCCCGAGAGCGGGGCGAGCAGCCGGCGCCAGCCGCGCGGGCGGCGGAGCGCCCCGGCCTGCGCCTCCGTCAGACGGAAGTCGCGCGGGCGGGCGGGCGCCGGGGCGGCGGCGAGGGCCGAGGCCAGGGCGCGCAGGTCGCGGTGGAGGCGGGCGCACTCGGGGCAGGACGCCACCAGCGCCGCGGCCCGCTCGAGGTCGGCGCCCGTCGCGTCGCCCGCGGCGTGGGCGGCGACGAGGAGCCCGTCGTGGGCGGCGTGGGGGGAGGCGGGGCCGGGCATGGCGGTCATCCCTCGTCGCCCCGGAAGAGGCCGATCGAGCCCGCGAGCCGCTCGCGCAGCGCCAGGCGACCGCGATGGATCCTCGACTTGACCGTCCCGAGCGACACGCCCGTCAGGTCGGCGATCTCCTGGTAGTCATACCCCTCGACGTCGAACAGCACGATCGCGTTGCGCTGGTCGGGCGTGATCGTGCCGAGCGCCGCATGGAGCACGCGGCCGCGCTCGATCCCCAGCGCCGTCCGCTCGGGATCCGCGTCCGGTCCGGCCGACGGCTGCCACGTGTCGTCCTCGAGTTCGGGGTACGGCTGCGACGGGCGGCGCTTGCGCAGGCGCTGCTGGTCCATCGCGGCGTTGATCGCGATCCGGCAGAGCCATGAGCGCACGCTGCCGCCGCGGAACGAGCGGAGGTTGCGGAAGGCCGAGAAGAACGCCTCCTGCACAGCGTCGGACGCCTGGTCGCGGTCCGGCACCATGCGCACGACGAGGGCGAACAGGTGGTCCTGGTACAGCTCGACGAGGCCGTTGAACGCGTCGAGCGAACCGTCGCGCGCCTGCTCGATCAGGATCAGGTCGCGACGCTGGACCAGTTCGTCGGCGGCGTCGAGCGGCCGGGCGTCCTCCACGACGGGTTCGACCCCCCTGAGGGCAATGGCGAGGCTCGGCGAGTCTAGCATCGGGAGGGGTGGCCCTCGTGACCGGGATGGGAACGCTGCCTGGGCATCGCCGACCAGACGGCATGGTGCCGTGGGAGGTTCCCGCCCCCGCGACGACGACGTGATCTCTTGACGTTCTCGCCCGAACCGCTCATACAGGCGCCAACGCGGATGTCCCTGGGGGCCGCCGCGACCGGATCGCCAGCCTTGGGCCGCGCGGCGCGGCCCGTCGTCCCGGAGGTACGCGATGTCCGATCAGCCGAGACCCGCCCTCGACGAGGCCTCCCTCGCCGAGAACCGCGCCGGGCGCCTGTCCAGCGCCCAGCGCCAGCGCCTCGCCCCGATTGCGCGCTCGGGACGCCAGAACGAGCTCGTCGGGACCCTTGTGCTCGGCATGGTCGCCGCGGTCATGTTCATCGGCCGGGGGCCAGCCGGCGAGGCCAACCAGCGGCTCCTCATCGGCGCCGCGAGCGTCATCGGCGCCATCGTCTTCCTCGTCCGGGGGCTGACCGGCGCGGACGCCCTGTCGCGTGACCTCGGCGACACCCACGTCGACCGCGTCGAGGGCGCGGTCGAGCGCGAGGAGGTGCAGGTCAGCGGAGGGCGCGCCCATTCGTCGCCCACGCTCTACCTCGCGGTCGGCGGGCGGCGGTACCACGCGTTCCGGGACGCCTTCAACGCGGCACCGGAGGCGGGTTATGTGGCGCTCTATGTCCTGCGGCACAGCGGACGCGTGGTGAACCTCGAGCGGCTGCCGGACCCGGCGCTCCAGGCTGGCGCGCTCGACCGTCCGGCGGACCTCATCCACACCCTCGCGCCCAGCCTGCGCTCGCATGACCAGGTCGTTCGGGCCGAGGCGAGGGCCGAGCTCGAGCAGCTCGCGGGCGCGGAGAAGGCGCGCCTCGAGGCGAGCATGGTCAAGGGCGCCGTGGCACCGCCGCCCGACCAGCGCGACGCCCGCCCGCTGACCGCCTCCCTGCCGGGCACGTGGGCAGGAGCCGGCGCCAAGGCCATCTTCCGGACCGACGGCACCGCGGCCATGACGTGGTTCGGCCGCGAGATGGACGGGCGGTGGTCCGTCGACCCCCAGGGGAAGCTCCACCTTGGCCTCGGCGGGCGGGACCAGGCCGTCGACGCCTGGATCGCCGACGACACCCTGACCGTCACGATGGATGGCACAGGCTTCTCGTTCCAGCGCGCCCCCGGCTGAGGCCGGGCGTGGATACGAACGCCGAGGTCGGGCGCGCCACCCCGGTTGGGCTGTGGCGCGCCGAGGACTGGCTGCTTGCCGGCTGGATGGCGATCGCCGCGCCGCTGCTGACCGCCGCGCAGGGCACGACGGGCGAGCTGCTGCCCGCCGACCGGCCGCTCGACGGCGTCCTGGGCCTTACCGCCATCGCCGGCGCCGTCGCCTGCATCGCGATCCGCCGACCGCCGGGCGACGCCGTCGGCGCCGGGTTCCTGACATCGGCTGCGGTCGGGCCGTTCAGCGGAGGCTTCATCCTGGTCGCGGCCGCCACGGCGACGGCGCTCGGTCTGTCGTCCGTGCCCGCCCTCGCGATCGCGGGGATCCTCGTCGTGCTGGCCGTCGCGCTGCGCCTCCGAGCCGCGCCCGCGCCAGCCCCCGTGCGCCGCCTGCTGATGACGCCCTTCGTCCTCGTCACCGGAACCCTCTTCTGGCGGCTTGTCCACGCGATCACGGCGGGCGGCGTCCTCGACCAGCTGCGCGGGCTCTCGTTCAGCGGCCTGCAGGCGAACCTGGGCGTGGTCGGGTTCCTCTTCGCCGCGTCGGCTGTCTACTACGCGATGCTCGTGGCGGCGCCGCGCCAGGTCGCCGAGCGCGAGGGCGGCCTCGTCGCCTGGGCCGCGCGCTACGTGCTGTTCGCGGCCGGGGTCACCCTCGGCATCGCCTGGCTGCCCATCCTCGGCGGCTGACGCGCCCTGAGTGGCGCCGCCTCACCGGTCCGCGCTCGGCTACGATGGAGCTGGGCGAAGTGGCGGAACGGCAGACGCGGCGGAGTCCGTGCCGGGATGGCGGAATGGCAGACGCGGCGGTCTCAAACACCGCTGGCCGAAAGGTCGTGGGGGTTCGAGTCCCCCTCCCGGTACCAGCCTTCCGCATCTCCGCGCAGATCCGACGCCGCCAACCCCGCCGTTCGGCGCATCACCGCTTCGCCTCTCGCTGCGGCCCCGCCTCACCTAGACCCGCCAATCAATGCCTCCATAGGAGGGCAGCGACCGCAGCAGCGCGAAGGGGAGGGCGGCCCACGGCCGGGGCTCAGTTACGGCGCCTGCCCGGCGAACACCGACAGAGGACCGTCGGAGATGAGCATCTGGTCGATGCCCGTCACTAGGTCGGCGGTGTTCTCATAGGTGCCGCCACGCCCGATCACCATGGGCGGCAGCAACGAGTGGTTGTAGACGTAGTTGGCGGCCGAAATGGCCGCCTTCCAGGCCGCCGCGTCGCCGGTCGTGAGGTAAGCCTTGTAGGCCTCGAGCGCGGCCCCGATGCAGGCCTGGGCGACGTCGTCGATGTTCGAGCGGTCGGCCTTCAGTCTTCCGCATTCGGTGACATCGGAGGCGAGGCCGGGAACGGCGGGCGACGCAGCCTTGGCCGCCGAGGAGAGGGCCGCGTACGTGACCGCCGGATGCGGTGCATCCACAAGACTCCGCCGGATCGGTATCGCGTTTGTTGGCCGCGCGTACGGCACGGCGAAGGCGCCGCTGATGATCGAACGCCATGTCGGCAGGTCCATCATCAAGCCGCCCTGATACTCGGTGCTCCAGATGTAGTTGATGGCGCTCAACGACGCCTCGAACCACGCGTCGTCGCCTGTGTCGACGTAGACGTGGTAGGCGCCTAGCGCAAGGAACAGGCAGCGATACGGCCGGTCGTCGCCGAACGTGCCGCCCTTCTGGCAGTCGGTGAGGAGCCTCGGCATCGCGGCGACGAGGCCCGGGTTGAGGGGGTCAGGGGCCGCCTTGAGCGCGGCCTGGACTGCTGACGAGACCTTCGCGAAGACGACCTTCGGGTGGGGCGCGGCGATGGCGTCCCTGGGCGCGGGAGTGGGTACCGGCGTGGCCGTGGGAGCCGGTGACGCTGAAGGCGAAGGCAGAGCGG
The DNA here is from genome assembly GCA_021786915.1 of Chloroflexota bacterium. The sequence goes on along the minus strand of JAJYMP010000482.1, from coordinate 5,297 downwards.
GTTCCGAGGCCGTCGCGATGGCCGAACCGCCCGCGCCGGGCGTCGACACGGCGATCGGCGCCGAGCTGGCCGACGGGGTCGGCGCCTGGAGCGCGCAGCCAACGACCAGGATGAGCGCCGCGATGCCTGGCGCGATCCCTCTGCCAATCACGATCCCCTCCGATCAACGGTCACGCACGCCTGACCGCGCTTTCCGTCCTCCTGCTTCGCTCCATTGAACACGACGAAGCAATTAGGACGTAGGGAGCGTGTGCCGGTAACGCGATTCTGGGAAAACGCACCCCGCCACCGGTCTGCCATGTCGACACAGCCTCCGAGCCTAGCCTAGACGCCCGGCTTGGCGAAGTGGGCGCGGACCACGGCCTTCCCCATTCCGGCGGGACGATGTCGATGCCACGACGAGGCCTGAACGCCTCGATCCTGATGCCTGGCGGCGCCCTTCGGCTAGGAACACGCGAAGGATCCTTGCCGCCATGGGCCATAGTAGTCACCCCGGTTCCACTCTGCTTGCAGGAGCCGCACCTGGTCCCGCCGCCTCGCGCCGGCTGTTCATTCGTCTTCGGAGCGGGACCGGGTGTTGACCGCACGATGAGGATGGTGGGAGACGCACCTGTCAAGACGTCTGGGCCGAGTGGCCGGTGACCCGCTACGCCATGCCCTCAGATCCATGGATGCCTACGACCGGAGCCAACCCCATGGGGTTGGCGTGGCGCCGAGCTGGAATCCCAGCTTCGCCACCAGCGTAGACGCGCCTAGCGATCGTCCTCGAGGGCGGCGTCCTCGCCAAGGTCCCCTGCGGCCGCCGCCTCGCCGCCCGGGATTGCGCGCGTGCCGGTCGTGGCCTGGCCGGCGTCCTCGCGACCGGGGGCGTTCGGCGGGTCCGTGACGATCGACGAGATCTCCGACGGTCCCTTGTCCTCCCCGGGGTCCGGGTCATGCCGATCGAAGCCCGGCAGGCGCATCGGCTCTGGCGCCTGCCGGTCCTCGCCCATCAGCCTTCCTCGCGGGTGGGGCTGTCGAGTCGGAAGAAGCTCGAATCCGAACCGTCACGACTCCGTTCCTGGTACAGGAACACGAGCTTGCGATCCTGGAACACGCGCAGCCAGTCGTCCCAGCTGATCGACTCGCGTAGGCGGCCCCGTCCGTCCCGGACACCCGTGTCCCCGAAGTCAAGGCGCAGCGTCCTGGGCTTCCCCTCGGGGCCGCGGGTCGCGGCGACCGGCGTCGCCTTGCGGCGCTCCGACCAGTCGCGGATCACCTCGGGCGATCGCGTCGCGAGGGCCTGGCCGCTGCGGTCGGGCTTGTCACCGAGCCGGCGCATCCAGTTCGCGCGCATCGTGGACTTGCTCAGCTTGGAACCGTGGCGGTCGAGGAACCTGAGGTCCTCGGCAGTGGCGCCCGGCGGGGCAGCGGCGGTCTGGGTGGGCATCGCGGTCCCTCCGCTTCGCGTGGCTGGTCCTGCACCGACGATAGGCCGCCTCCCCTCCAGCCCGCCTCGGCGCGCCAAGCGACGGCGTTGCACGCGGCTTTCGCGTCCGGTGCCGCAGCCGTCCGTGGCATCCTCGGCGCGATGGCCGACCAGATTCCCGAGTTCAACCTGTATGCGGAGCTGGAGGTCAGCGAGCGCGCGTCGGCCGAGACGATCCAGGCCGCGTATCGGTCGCTCCAGCTGCGCAACCACCCCGACCGCGTGGGGCCGGGCACCGGCGACCGCGCCGTCCGGCTGAACATCGCCCGGGACTGGCTGACGGACCCGACGCGCCGGAGCTGGTACGACGAGCACCTTGCCGACCTGCGGCGGCGCAGCGAGGCGGCCGATGCGATCGCGGCGGAGGAGGCGCTCGCGGCCGACGAGCCGCGCGGCACGGACGACGAAGCCGACGAAGCCCCCGACCTCGACGTCGGCGGACTCCATGATCTGGCCGCCAGCACGCTCCGTGCCTCGCACACCCTGCTGCGGCTTGACGTCGCCCGGCTCGTGCGAGTCTGGGTTGTCGGGCTGGCCTTCCTCGGTGGGTTGGCGCTGTCGGCGGGACTCACCTCGGCCGCAATGCTGCGGGTGGTCGCCGCGGTCATCGCGCTCCTCGTCCCGCTCGCCCTGACGACACGCCGCATGCGCACCAGTCCTGACGCGGGGCTGATCACGAGGGCCAAGCGCACCGGCTGGTCGATGCTCGGCTGGCTGGGGCTGGCGCTGCTCGCGGCTGACGGGGCCTCGGCCGTCACCCTGGCGTTGGGTGGGCCTGCCTCGGGCTCGGGTGCCACGCTCGGCATCGGGGGCGCGGTTGGGCCGGTGCTGGCGGCCACGGCGGGGGTGTCGCTGACCGCGCTGCGTCGCAGCGCGGGGCCAGTGCGGACGTCCGTGGACGACTTCCTGGCGCTGACCCCGACGGAGTTCGAGGTGGCGGTCGGCCAGGTCCTCGGCCGCCACGGGTATCGGCTCAGGCCGACCGGCGGACCCGGTGATCTCGTCGCCGACCTCACGGGCACCGGCCCCGGTGGGCGCTCGACCGTCGTCCAGTGCAAGCGCTACGCGCCCGGACACCCCGTGGGCTCCCGGGACGTCCAGCTGCTGATGGCGCTGGGCGTCCGCCACCACCGCGCCGAGCGCCTGGTCCTCGTCACCACGTCGGACTTCACGGATCCTGCCCGCGACCTCGCCGAGGAGCACGGGATCGAGCTGATCAACGGCGAGGATCTCGAGGAGCTCACTCGCTGACGGGTTGCGGTTTCTGAAGCAGACGTCACCCCAACCTTGGCCGGCAAGGCCCGAACCATCTGCCGCTCTCGTCGTTCCTCCCCACGAGTGCCGGACACGCCGGCCGCAGAAGGAGCCCACATGCGCAAGGTCAGCCTCCTCGGCGCCGCGATCCTGTCCCTCGCCGCGGCGTCATCGACTCTCGCAGCCACCCCTGCCACCCTGCCGGCGAAGCCGACCACGCCGATGACTGTGCAGGCGCCGGCCGCCCACCACTGGAGCGCCGCCTTCAAGGGCGACGGCCTGCGCGTCAGCGCCCGGCTGTTCGCCGCCTCCGGCTGGCGCTTCGGCTGGCTCGAGGTCCAGGTTCGCGGCCTCAAGGCCGGCTCCAAAGTCGAGGTCACGCTCGCGGACCAGACGACCGCCATGACGGTGGTCGACGCCACGAAGTGGGTCCGGTCCCACCGCGGCGTCCGCTCGTTCCTCGTCCACCTCGGCGCCAAGCAGATGGCCGCGCTGAAGACTGACGTCATGGCCAAGGACACCCTCAGCATCACGGTCACGTCGGGGGCGGCCACCGCGACCGGGACGTTCGCAGCCGCCAAGGGCTGACCCACGCCCGCTCTCCTCCCGGGCGCATGGGTCGCCCCCCGCGAGCCGATCCCGGCCGTAGACGCCGCCGGGGTCGGCTTGTGCATGCCAAGCGGGGTGTCCCGGCCTCCATTACGATGACGGCGATCGCACCCCGGTCGGAGACCCCATGAGCCTGTTCCAGTCCATGTTCGGCATCGGCCGCGGCGCGGCCCCGACACCAGCCTCCGCCCCCGTGGGCGACACCGAGAGCGTCCGCCGGATCGCGGCTCGGCTGGCGATCCTGCCGCCGGAGCGAGCGCGCTTCGTCGCGGCGTTCGCGTACCTCCTCGCGCGTGCGGCGCGCGTCGACGTGGCCATCACCGCGGTCGAGACCGCCGAGATCGCGCGGCTCGTGTCGGAGGTGGGCGCGCTCGATCCGGAGACGGCGGCGCTGGTCGCGGAGCTGGCAGGCACGCGCGTCGAGCACTTCGGCGCCACCGACGACTACCTGGTCACCCGAGAGTTCAAGGCGATCTCGACGCCCGAGGAGCGCGAGCAGCTACTGCGCTGCTGCCTCCTCGTGGCCGCCGCGGACGACGACATCGACGCCGTGGAGTCGTGGCTGGTGAACCGGATGGCGGAGGAGCTCGACGTCCCGCGACCGGACCTGAACCGGATCCGCGCGTCGTTCACCGACAAGATCGCCGGGCTGGTGGAGGTTCGACGGCTGCGCGACGCGATGCCCACGGACGTGCCGCCGGCCGCCGTCCCGCCCGAGGCAGGGGCGCCCTCGTCGACGCCCGCCCCCCAGCCCGCCCCCCAGCCCGCGCCCGACCTCCCGCCCGGCGTCCGGATCGAGCAGGTCTGGCTGGTCGAGGTGCCCTACACGCCCGAGGCGCGCGATCGGCGCCCGGCATTCCGCGTCCAGCACCTCTCGCGGCTGGCGCGGCTGCGCGCCGAGGGCACGATCATCGAGGCCGGCGGCGCGGCGGACTTCTCGAAGGCCGTCCTGGTCATGCGCGGCGCCGACGAGGCCGAGATCCTCGCGCTGATCGAGTCGGACGTCTACACGTCGGGCGGCGTCTGGCACGACCCGACGGTCGTGGGCTACGGGCGGGTGGTCTCGGAGGGCTGACGCTCAGCCGAGCGTCAGGTCGATCACCCCGTCGCCGACGCGGCGGCGCACCTCGGCCTCGAGCTCGGCGTCATAGGCCACACCGCGGAGCTCCATCGGCAGCGCGTTGCCGCCGGGTGCTGGCACGTGCACCACCACGCGCGTGGCGCCCGGGCGCTCGCGCAGGACTGCGCGGAAGGCCTGCATGGCCGAGACCACGCGCTCCGTCCCCGCCTCGCGCGCGAAGCGGACGTTGAGCACCGCGTCGGGGGCCGCCTCCACAGGGCGAGAGGGCGCCTGGGCGGCCGCGGCAGCCAGGGCTCGCTGCTCGTCGGGTAGCGCGGGCTCGTCCGGCTCGTCCGCACCGACGGGGCCTGACAGCCCCGGGGGCTCCTGGTAGGTCGGGACCGGCTCGCCGGGGGCGACCCGGGGCAGGGCACTGAGGGCGTTTCGCGGAACCATGGCGGCCCGGCTGGCCTCACCGCCAGGCGACGGGACGGTCGCCGGCACCGAGACCGCGGGCTCGGACGCACCGGTGGGCGCACCCGCGCCCGGCCGGACCGGCGACGTCGACCCCTGGCCCACCGCCACCGGCTCGCGCCGAGGACCGGCAGGGCCCCCACCAGGGCCGTTGGCACCGTTCGCGCCACCGGGCCCGCGGAACCCGTTCCCGCCACCGCCCACGCCGCCACCGGGACCGCCGCTGCCGCCACCCGGAGCGCCCGGACCCCGGCGACTCCGCTTGTCGAGCGAGCCGACCTCCTTCGCGAAAGCGTCCGGCCCCACGGCGGCCACGGTGTCCCAGTCCCACACGGAGTCGGCGAGCAGCGAGACCTCCTCGCCCCGGTGGTCCACGCGCCCGGCGACCAGCAGGATCGCGCCGTCGCGCCAGACGCCAATCGTCTGCTCGTA
>JAJYMP010000016.1 GCA_021786915.1 Chloroflexota bacterium | reverse complement strand
GGTCCAGAGTCGGGTCGTGGAACCGAGCGGCGATGCCGTCGGCATCGAGAAACGAGCCGGCGGCCGGATTTGCCTCGAGAATTGCCGCGAGGAGGCCTTCCTCGGTGTCGAGGTCGTGGAGCTCGCTGGCCTCCCACCAGAGGAAGAGGAAGGACGGGTCCACGACCTCGCCGGTCGCGACCTTGACGCCGTGGTCGTAGAGGCGCCGGAGGAGGCTGCCGGGATCATCGCCGGCAGTGCTGATGCGGTTCAGCTGGCCGCCGATGATGACTCGACCGTCGGGCAGTTCAGCCCGCGGCGCGCGCTTCTTGAGGCCGTTCCCGAGGACGACGTCAACGCGTTCGCGGCGGATCCCGGACCACTCGTGGAGCTCGTCCTCGTAGACATCGCTCGGAAGACCCCCGTCATTCGTCCCGGCGACGGCCGCGATGCGCATGAGTGTCCCAGGGCGAGTCGGATTGAGGATCCGGTCCTCGAGGAGGCAGTCCCGGCCGAAGACACTGCCGAGAGGTCCCGCGCTGATCGACAGCCTGGCGGCGCCGAAGAGCCGGTTGGCCTGCTCCCAGGATGCGGCGGCAACGGGGATGTTCGGGGAGAGTGGGGCAAGCGGACCGGCCAGGCGACCGGTCGCGTCCTCGGCGAAGAGCTCGGTCTTCGCGTTGCCCTTGGCCATCCCGACGAGGATCCGGTCATAGAGAAGTCGGCCGGCCCCGTCGTGTTCCCACTTTCGGTCGAGGATGAACCGCTGGAACGGGACGAGCCGGACAGGACGCCCGAGCATGTCGCCTTCGCCATGGACGAGGCCGGCCTCGATGAAGGCAGCCTGGAGGCCTCCATAGGTCGGCGGGAGCCTGCCCGCAATGAGTCGTTGCGGGCTAGCCCACCGCGGCGGACGGAACGAAGACGAGGTGGCGGAGGTCGTCTTCGTCGCTCGGTGCGGCGGCCGCCGCGGCCGCGAGGCGGGCGTTGATCTCGGAGAGGGAACGGTGAGCATCACCGATGGCCTCCCCCAGTTTCATCGAGTCTTGCGGCGTGAGGCCGAACCTCCCCTCGAGCGCGAGGATCTCCGCGTCGAGTGTCGGCAGATGCCGCAGGAGCGGGTTCAGCGCTGGTTGGCCCGTGGAGCCCGAAACGAGCGTCTGGCACATGCCCACCGCAGCGAAGCGGTCGCGCATGTCGTAGAGCGCGAAGAGCCTCCGCAGCGGTCGGAGATGAGGAGACGACACGACTTTGGCCTGCGGGGCGTTCCAGAAGGCCCACCAGTCCGCGGCGGTCGCCGGGAGCCAAGCCTCGTCGGGGGCTGGTATCGCAGCGGGTTCCCGTGGCATGCTGATCGCCCCGGGTGGCGACCTGCGGCCCCGGGCGCGTCGAGCGGGAGTCTTCGGTGGCGGTCCACTCATCGGTCAGATCACCGGCCGCCCGAAAAACGGCCTGAACCCTTGTCCGGGAGAGATCGAGGCATCCGGCTGAACGCCCCTGCTGTGGGCCCTGTGGGTACCCCCACCCATCACACTGCTCCCTTCCTCGCATTGCAGGCGCGACAGAGCACCCCAACGTTCCGCGCGTCGAACGGGTCGCCGCCCAACTCGATCGGAATGTGATGGTCCACGGTGAGGTCGTGCGCCACGTGCACCGCGACACCCCAGCCCGGACACCATGGCCCATGGGCTGCCCGATGCTGACGCAGGACGCGGGCCCGCAATCGTCGCCACCGCGGATCGTCATATACCGCCCGCCGGCCCATGTCATGCTGACGGGCGTGCTCCGGACACCGAGGGCCGGACGAGGGGCGCCCACAGCTACGGCCATCCTCCACGCGGGCGAGACACGGTCGAAGTGCCACGACATTCAGCGCGTCCCCTTCGCGTCCCGCGCCACGAGGCGCAGGCACGTCTCGCACGAGCGCTCGCCCAGCGGCAGGTCGTCAGCCGTGGGGGCACCGTCGCGCGCCCGGAGTCCGCACCGTGTCGGGTGCACCCTCTCCCATCCGGGAACCGCGATGTGCCACGACAGGCGCGGACCGGCGTGCAGCTTGACCCAGCGGGTGGTGTCCATCGGTCACCTCACCGCCGCAGCGAGTCCGGCTTGGCCGCGAGGTCCGCGTAGTTGGCCATGCTCAACCGCGCGATCCCATACCAGGCCAGGAACGCCGCAAAGCCTGTGGCGATGTCGAGATGCAGCGAGCCGTCGGACAGCCCCGCAGCCATGGCGAGGGCGACGAGGGCCGCCGAGAGGACGAACGCCGCGATCCGCTCGCGGCCGTCGAGGAACCCGCCGAGCTGCTTGAGCAGCTGGACGAGACCGGTGACGAGGGCCGAGGCGGCGACGGCGCCGCCGGCGGTGAGGACAAGGGCGAGAGTCAGGGTCGTCTCGTCGGATGGCATCGTGTGAACCTCCTGTCAGCTCGTCTGCGAGCCGGGCATCAAGCTCGTCGTCACCGTGGCGTCGAACGTCTCCTCGACCTCGGCCGAGGAGACATAGAGGCCCTCAAAGAACCCGCTGACGACGCGGAGCAGGCTCGCCGGCGTGGTGCTGCCCGAGAGGCGCGAGAGGACGGCATCGAAGCGCGCGGAGCTCGGCTCGGGCTTCGGCCGCCACGTCCGCTCGACCCGCCAGCCCGTCCCATCAGCGCGCGGCATCCAGCCGCGGACGATGGCATTTGCGGGGACCGTCAGAGTCCCCGGGCGATCGCGGAGGATGTAGATCGGCATGCCATGATCTCCCGTGGATGGGGCGATGAGCGCAGCCCTGATCCAGCCACGGCCGAGAGCCCGGGCGGCAGTCCGCAGGGCCGTTTCCTCGATCGGGGCAGGGGCCGAGCCGTTGCGGGCGAGCGGATTGGCCAGGCGGAGCTCACCGGCGTGCCACACGACGCCGACCTGATGTGCACCGCGGAACCCGAACTGCAGGGTCGTCGGCAGGCTCGATGACAGGACGGCGAGGCTGGCCGACCAGCCGGCACGCAGGAACCGCATGAACGGCT
>JAJYMP010000334.1 GCA_021786915.1 Chloroflexota bacterium | reverse complement strand
GCACCTTCGCCCGCTCGTAGTCGGCGTAGAGCCGGGCGAACAGCTCGGCCGGGACCGGGGGGTCGCGCTCGGCCGCCTCCTCGAGGTAGCGCCGGGGGGCGATCCGCCGGCTCTTCGCCCACTCGATCTCGTCGGCGAGGTCTTTGGCCGGCGTGAAGCGATAGCCGCCGGGGAGCGCCTTCGCGAGCGGGGCCACGAGCGGGATCTTCGACTCAAGGATGGCGGGAAACGGAGCGCCGTCGTGGCGGGCCGGCCAGTAGTGGCGCAGGACGTTCAGGGCGTGCGCGTGGAACGTCCGCGCGGTCACCCCGGCCAGCCCGAGACCGGCGAGCCGGGCGACCATCTCGCTCGCGGCCTTCTCGGTGAAGGTGACGACGAGGACCTCCGACGGGCGGACGACGCCGGTGGCGACCGCCCAGGCGACGCGATGGCTGATCACGCGCGTCTTGCCCGTGCCCGCCCCGGCCAGGATCGCCACCCGGCCCGACGTCGCTTGGACGGCCGCCCGCTGGGCCTCGTTCAGGCCGTCGAGCAGGCGGTCAGCGAGCCTGCCTGGTGCCGCCGGGTCGGTCATCGAACGCTCTTCCATGTGAGGCTCGAACGATGCCACAGGCTGGTGCACGGCGGGCCACCAGCCGCGCCGGCCGGCCCCGCCAGCCGGAGATTGAGGGGAGATTGAGGACTGTTGCCGCCGAGGGCCACCGCCTACACTCCCTTCGCCGACCGTTCGATCCGGGGCCCCTCCGGAAGGTTCGGCGGGAAAGGGTGGGTTCGATGCGGTTCATCCAGGAATTCGGATACACCGTGAAGGTCGGGCAGGACGAGGCCCATCAGCGCTGGCTGATCGACAACGACGCCCGCCTTCGCGCCGGCGCCCCGGCGGGCACGACCTACATCGGGACATTCGCCGTCGTGTACAGCTCGGAGAAGAACGCCGGCTCGTATCGGATGCTGCTCCAGCTTGACAGCTACGGGGCGATGGACGCCGGTGCCGCCGCCGCGAAGGACCCGAACAGCGCGTGGGGACGCCTCGTCCGCGAGTCGAGCCAGTTCATGGACACCAACCTGGCGGCGCCGTGGAGCAACGGCCTGTTCAAGGACGTGCTCGACGCAACGGTCTGGGATCCGCAGTCCTGACGCGGGTCCGGGACCGGGCTCCCGGCACGGCTGAGCCCCATCCCGACCTTGCTGCTCAATGGCACCCGACGTGCAACGGCGACGGGTGCCCGATGCGCCGGTCCGGCCAGCAACGGACAGGCCTGCGTCGGCGGCTTGACTACTACCAGTTCCCGTTACAAAATACAACAGAAGTTGGTAGTATCCGAGGCCAGAGACACTCAGTGGCAGCGCCCAGGCGATCATTCCCCACCGGCGGAACGGTAGGGCGCGAAGACCTCGTCGACCGCGAGGCGGTCGTCAAGGAGATGTTCGAGCGAACCTACGAACACCTCAACTCGGTCGTCCTGAGCGCTCCCCGGCAGACAGGCAAGACGAGTGTCGCAGAGGACCTGCTCCGCGAGGTGCGGCAGGCCGGGGGCGCCGGGGTCTACATCGATTGTTCGGCCGCTACCGATGAGCGCGAACTCGCCGAGCTGATCGCACGAGCGACCTACGACCACGTCAGCGGAAGCAAGGGTGCTTTTGCCCGTCTCAAGGATCTGGTCGCCGGCGCGCCGAAGCCTGTCCTGTACCAGGGTGACGTGAACCTGTCCCTCTCCTTCTTCGGTCCTCGAGAGGAGAGCACCCCCAGACTTCTTGAGCGCGCTCTGGGCCTGGCTGATGAGCTCGCGACGCAGAAGGATCGCAAGTGCGTCGTGATCTACGACGAGTTTCAGCGGCTCGCCTCGCTTTCTCCCTCGATCTTCGATCGTGTCAGAGCAACCCTGCAGCACCACATGACGCATACGGCCTACGTGTTCATGGGGTCGGAAGTTGGACTGCTGGACTCGCTGTTCAAGCGGCGGACGGAGATGCCGTTTCGCCTCGCGACGCCACTTGTTCTTCCGCTCCCCCGACCTGAGGCCTGGCGTCAGTACATCGAGGGGCGGTTCCGAGCCCTCAAGGTTCCGGTAGCCCCCGGCGAGATCGACCGCCTGATCTCGCTGACCGGCGGACATCCGCGCGACTTGATGGAGGCGTGCGAGCATCTCCTCATGATCCGCCTCGTCGCACCTGATACCGATGGCGCGGTCGACCTGGCGCTGGCCAAGACCATGGCCAGCCTGTCGGCTGAGTTCGAGGAGATCTGGAAGCAACTCGAGAAGCCGAAGGGGACACGAACCACTGCGGCCAGGATCGCAACAGGGCGACCCGTCTACGGTCGGGGCCGGTCTGGAACGGAGACTGCGCGAACCGTCGAACGGCTCGAGGGCCTGGGGTTGATTCACAAGACAGGGCGCGGCTCATACAGCTTCACCGAGCCCCTGTTCGGGCGATTCGTTCGCGAGCTGATCCAGCCGGAGGCCTGATCGGGCCCCTCTCACCTTGACGGGTCCACCGGCGGGCTGCCCGGGGGCCTGGGTCGGGAGCCGAAACTCCGATCGGCGTGCTCGAAGCAACAGGACGCGACCGCTCTGGTCGGGCCCCGGCGCCAGCCTGACTCACGGGCTCAACGGCCAAGGAAACGCCAGGTCGCGGGCAACCCGGCCACATTTTCACGCCGGCACGGCGTCCCCGTCAGGGATATGGGGACTGAAACGTGAATCGCGTCCCGCGGCGGGCGGCACGAATGACGGGAATGACACGAATGATCAGCCGCGGGAACCGGCCGAGTTCTCTTGCTCCCGACCGTCGCTCTGCTCGGTCTCCTTGAGCTTCTCGAGCTCCTTGGGTTCGGCCACCGCATCCTTGACCATGTATCCGACCGTCCCGTCGTGTTCGACCTTGTTGCGCATTTCGCTGAATTGGCCACGCCAGTCCGCGCGAAATGGACACCCTGGATCGGGGTATTGGCCACCCCCTCGGAGGCCGCGTCAGCGGCCGA
>JAJYMP010000715.1 GCA_021786915.1 Chloroflexota bacterium | reverse complement strand
CTCGGTCCGCGTCGTGCTGCTCCCGCCGGCAGCGCATGGGCGCTGGGGCTTGTCGCTCCGCAGGCGTCGCCCCGCCTGACCACCGTGCTCGCGACACCGCGAGCGCGGGCGGCTCGGCCCGTGCCGGGGCACCGACACGTCCCTTCGACGGCCCTGCCGGTCGAACCGCGGCCCTGTGGGGAGCCGCTGCCTTTGCGCCCTGGCACGGACCGAGCTCGGGCTGCCGGGCGGGCTTCGCGGCATGACGAGTCTTCATGACGCCGCGATCCCGCCAAAGGACACTGTGGCCGTCATGGCCTCGGCCGGCGCCATCGACGCCAAGTCGAAGGACGACGCCACGGTCGTCACGCTAGGTCCGGCGCTCGTACTCGGCTGTAGGCCGGGTCGCTCAACGGGAGATCGAGATGAACAGAGGCGGCGGCGTCGGGATTGTCGGCGTAATCGTCATCGTCGTGGTGATTCTCGTCTTGGTCGGCGTCATCAGGCTCTGACTCCGCGAGACGGCTCGGCGGCGCGCTTACCCGCGGTGGGCGAGTCACCTGTGTGCGCCTGGCCCAACACAGCAGGAGCGCTTCCATGACGACCTTCGCGAACACTCACAACGCCGGGGAATTGGGCGGCGTCGCCGCGACCGCGGTCCCGAGGCCGTCGACGCGGCGCGACAGATTGGAGGTGCTCGGGCTTCTCCTGGGCGTGCTCAGCGTCCTCCTGGGCCTTGTGCTTACGGTCGGCGCCACACTCCCGATCGGGCCATGACCGGGCGGTCGCCGGCAGAGCATCGAGTCTCCCCGGCCGCCGTGTCACTTCTCGAGGACGGCCGGTCCCTGTTCGGCGCGATCGCATCGGACATCATCCATTGCTTCGCGCTCATCGCGCTGGTGACGCTGCTCATCCTCGTCGTGTTGCCCGCGGTGCTGGGTGCAGCCAGCGACCCGGTCGTCATCGGCGCCTGAGGTCGCAGGCCAGCGACAATCGGCCCCCCGAGGACCGGACACCGTCGAACACCCGCGCGAGCTGCTCCTCGTGCCGCTCGGCCGCGCATGACGGCCCTTCATGACTTGGTGGTCCGGCGGCTCGGCCGGGGCTGACGCCCAGGCGAACCACGGGCACGCACCCCGAGGCAGGGTGATACTGCTTGCACATGCCGAGTCTTCGGACAGCCCGAGTGCCCAGAGGGGCGACCATGACCTCGTCGCTGCCTTTCCTCGACCAGCCTGATCGCAGGCGGGCGCGACACGAATCCGAGCTGGAAGAGCCGATCCTGAGCGAGCTCTTCAGCATCGAGCGGCTGGAGGAGCACGCCCGGACGCTCGCGGCCGCGCAGCGCGTCACCGACACGCCCGGTCGGGGAACTGCGATCCACCCCCGCGTCGCCGAGAACGGCCGAGTGCTGCTCGACGCGTACCGGATCCTCGCCCGCGCCATCAAGGACGAGCGTGCAATCACGCCGGCGGCCGAGTGGCTCGTCGACAACTACCCGATCGTCGACGAGCAGCTCCGCGAGATCCGCGACGACCTTCCCGCCGACTACTACCGGGAGCTGCCCAAGCTCGCCGAGGGCCATCTCGCAGGCTACCCCCGCGTCATGGGCGTGGCGTGGGCGTACATCGCGCACACCGACAGCCTGTTCGACCCGGAGACCCTGCAGCGCATGGTGCGCGCCTACCAGGCGGTCGAGCCGCTCACGATCGGCGAGCTGTGGGCGATCGCGATCTCCCTGCGCATCCTCCTGGTGGACAATCTCCGCCGGCTCGCGGAGCAGATCGTGCATAGCCGGGCAGCACGGCAGATGGCAGACGAGCTGGCGGATGACCTCCTTGGCATCGGTCCGGAGGGGCCCGGCGCGGCAGCTGGAGCCCTCCGCCGGCTATCGCGGAACGGCCTGCCCAAGGCGGGCCGCGTCCAGCTGTTCCAACGCCTGCGCGACCAGGACCCGGCAGTCACTCCCGCGCTCGGCTGGATGGAGGAGCTGCTGGCATCCCAGGGAACGACGGCCGAGGAGACCGTCCGGCTTGAGCACCAGCGCCAGGCCACGATGAACGTCACGGTCCGCAACGTGATCACGAGCATGCGCCTCATCTCGTGGTTTGACTGGGCGGAGTTCGTCGAGAGCGTCGGGCTGGTGGACGCAGTGCTGCGCGAGGGGAGCGCCTTCGCGGACATGGACTTCGTGACCCGGGATCGCTACCGGCATGCCGTTGAGGAACTCGCCCGGAGCTCCGGTCTGGACGAGGTCGAGGTCGCGCGAAGGGCTGTGGCCGCGGCGGATGCGGCGCGGGCAGCTGGCCACGGCGAGCCACTGCAGGCCGGTCGCCTCGGGGATCCCGGCTACTTCCTGATCTCCAGCGGCCGCCCGGCCTTCGAACGCGACCTACGCATCCGAACATCCGCGGGCGGGCGGCTGCGGCGCGCGTTCGTGCGGTCCGCCACTCCCGGCTACCTCGCGACGATCGGGCTCGCCACGGCGGTCATCCTGGCGATTACCCTCCTGGCGGGCGGGGCCGGGGGCTCGGTGAGCATCGGGCTCATCGTGATCATGATCGTTGCCCTCGGCCCCGCGTCGAACCTTGCGATCTCGCTCGTCGAGCGGACGGTGACCCACGAGCTGGGCCCGAGGCCGCTGCCGAGGCTCGAGCTCGATGGCGGCGTTCCCTCGTCCATGCGGACGCTGGTCGTCGTTCCCATGCTGCTGACGAGCGTGGCCGATGTCGAGGCCCAGGTCGGCGGGCTGGAGGTCCACTACCTCGGCAATCGCGACGGCGACCTCAGGTTCGCACTGCTCTCGGACTGGCTCGATGCGCCAACCGAGCACCTGGCCGACGACGAGGAGCTCCTCTCGGCCGCCACGGCTGCGATCGAGCGGCTCAACGAGCGCCACGGCGAGGCGCCGGGCGGAGGCGCCCGGTTCCTCATCTTCCACCGCCTGCGGCGATGGAACGAGGCCGAGGGCTGCTGGATGGGATGGGAGCGCAAGCGAGGCAAGCTCAACGAGCTCAACGAGCTCCTGCGCGGCTCCACGACAACAGGCATCCTCACGAGCCGACGTGCCGCATCCACGCCCCCGACCGGCGTGCGCTACGTGGTCACCCTCGATGCGGACACCCGGCTGCCCAGGGGAGCGGTCGCGCGCCTCGTGGGAACGATGGCCCACCCCCTCAACTGGCCAGTGTTCGATCCATCCTCGGGGCGCGTGACGCACGGCTACGGGGTGCTGCAGCCGAGGATCACGTCGACCCTTGCCGCCGAGCGCGACGCATCGATCTACCAGCGCAGCTACGCGGGCTCGGCCGGGATCGACCCATATGCCTCGGCTGTCTCCGACGTCTACCAGGACCTGTTCCGGGAAGGGAGCTACACCGGCAAGGGGATCTACGACGTCGACGCGTTCCGGGCGGCGATGGCGGACCGGGTCCCCGAGAACGCGCTCCTGAGCCACGACCTGTTCGAGGGCGTGTTCGCGCGGGCGGGGCTCGTCACGGACGTGGAGTTGTTCGACGAGTTCCCGTCGAACTACCTCGTCGCCGCCGCGCGGCAGCATCGCTGGGCGCGCGGCGACTGGCAGCTGCTCCCGTGGATCCTCGGCCGAGCCCGCGATGCGCACGGCAGCCGGGACCGCAGCGCCGTCCCCGGGATCTCCCGCTGGAAGATGGTCGACAACCTCCGCCGCACGTTGTCCGCACCCTTGTCGCTGGCCACGCTCGTCCTCGCGTGGAGCCTGCCGTCCGTCCCGGCCTGGCCCTGGACCCTGCTCGTGATCGCGTCGGTCCTCATCCCCGCCGCCGTGCCGGTCGCAGCGGGACTGCTCCCGCGTCGCGCCGGCATCTCGAAGCGCAGCCATCTTCGGGCGGTCGGCGCGGATGTTGCCCTGGCGGCGATCCACGTGGGCCTCGGCTTCACGTTCCTGGCGCACCAGGCCTGGCTGATGGGCGATGCGATCGCACGGACGATGGCGCGGCTGTACATGACCCGCCGCAACCTTCTCGAGTGGATGACCGCCGCCCAGGCCAAGGCGACGCACGGCCTTGGCCTCGACCGCTTCTACCGCCAGATGGCTGGCGGAGTCGTGCTCGCAGCGGCCAGCGCTGTGCTCGTCCTTCTCGCGAAGCCCGGCGCCGGCTGGGTCGCCTTGCCGTTCATCGCCCTGTGGCTGCTCTCGCCCGTCGTCGCCCGCTGGGTCAGCCTGCCCCCACCCGAATCGGTGTCGGACCGGCTCTCCGCGACGGACCAGGAGGCGCTCCGCCGCGTCGCCCGCCAGACGTGGCGGTTCTTCGAGACATTCGTCGGGCCGGACGACCACGGGCTGCCCCCGGACAACTTCCAGGACGATCCGGCCCCGGCTGTGGCGCATCGCACGTCGCCGACCAACATCGGCCTGTACCTCCTGGCGACCGTGACCGCCCGGGACTTCGGCTGGATCGGCACGGTGGAGATGGTCGAGCGCCTCGAGGCGACGCTCGCGACGGTCGATGGCCTCGAGCGATATCGCGGGCACCTCTACAACTGGTACGACACGCGGGACCTGCGCACGCTGGAGCCCGCCTACGTGTCGTCCGTCGACAGCGGCAACCTCGCTGGCCACCTGCTCACGCTCTCCAGCGCGTGCCGCCAGATGATCGACCAGGCGCTCCCAGTGACGGCGGCGCTCGCGGGGATCCGCGACACCGTCGCCTTGACCAGGGAGGCCGCCGAGACGATCGGACAGGACCGGAAGGGGCAGACGCTCACCAACCGCCACCTCGAGGAGGCGCTCGACGCGTTCGAGGCGCTGGACGGCACGGGTGAGGAGATCCCATCGACCATGGAAGCCTGGGCGGACCGCGTCGCTGCCCTCAACGCGAGAGCCAAGATCCTCTCGGATGTCGCGGCGGCGCTGTCTGCTGAGCGGGGGGAGAGTGCGACAGGAGAGCTCGTGACGTGGGCGAACGCGACCCGCCTCGCGACCGCGAGCCACGAACGGGACCTGGCGCTGCTCCACGCACGGCAGCCCATCCCGACCCTCGCGACCATCGGCGAGCTCGCCGATCCTCCCGCACCATTCGAGGGGGATGGACCGCGGGAGGCGGCGCTGGTCGCCCGACGCCTCCAGGCGGTCGCCGATCACGCGCGTCGCCTGTTTGGCGAGATGGACTTCGGGTTCCTGTTCGACCCGACCCGCAAGCTGTTCTCGATCGGGTTCCGCATCCGCGAGGGCTCGCTGGACTCCTCCTACTACGACCTGCTCGCCTCTGAGTCCCGGCTCACCAGCTTCGTCGCGATCGCGCGGGGGGACGTCGCCCCCGACCACTGGTTCCGGCTCGGACGGGTGCTCACGCCGGTCGGCCGCGGCTCAGCCCTGGTCTCGTGGTCCGGGTCCATGTTCGAGTACCTGATGCCCGCCCTGGTGATGCGGTCGCCGGAACGCAGCCTGCTCGACCAGACCTACCGGCTGGTCGTGGCGCGGCAGATGAGCTACGCGGCTGAGCTGGGTGTGCCGTGGGGCATGTCCGAATCCGGGTTCAACGCCAGGGATCTCGCGCAGGCCTATCAGTACTCGGGGTTCGGCGTGCCCGGCCTGGGCCTCAAGCGCGGCCTGAGCGAGGACGTGGTCGTCGCCCCGTACGCGACCGCGCTGGCGGCGATGGTCCGGCCCGAGGCCGCGGTGCGGAACTTCGCGCGCCTGCGCGATGCCGGAGGGGCCGGCGTCTATGGGTTCCGCGAAGCCCTCGACTACACGGCGAGACGGCTCCCCGAGGGCGCGTCGGTGGCGATCGTCCGCAGCTACATGGCCCATCACCAGGGGATGGCCCTCGTGGCGCTCGGCAACGTCCTCAATGACAGTGCCATGGTGGCTCGCTTCCATGCGGATCCCATTGTCGAGGCCACGGAGCTCCTGCTCCAGGAGCGGATGCCGCGCGACGTGCTCGTGGTCCGGCCGCGCGCGGAAGAGGTCAAGAGCGCCGCAGACGTGCGCGACCTCGTGCTGCCGGTCCTCCGCCGCTTCACGTCCCCTCACGACGTCATACCGCGGACCCAGCTGCTGTCGAACGGGCGGTATGCGGTCATGGTCACCTCCGCCGGATCCGGGTACAGCCGGTGGGGCGACATCGCGATCACGCGCTGGCGGGAGGACGTCACCCGCGATGCCTGGGGCAGCTACCTGTTCCTGCGCGACACGGACAGTGGCGCGGTCTGGTCGGCGGGGCACCAACCCAGCGGCGCGGAGGCCGACAGCTACGAGGTCATCTACTCGGAAGACCGCGCAGAGCTCTCCCGGCGCGACGGCTCGATCGCAACGACGCTCACAATCGTGGTGTCTGCGGAGCACGACGCGGAAATCCGCCGCGTGTCCGTGACCAACCTCGGCTCACGCACCCGGGAGATCGAACTCACGTCGTATGCCGAGATCGCGCTTGCCACGCAGGCGGCGGATGTCGCGCATCCCGCCTTCCAGAACCTGTTCGTCCAGACCGAGTTCGTGCCGGGGATCAATGCCCTCCTGGCGACGCGCCGGCCCCGCTCGCCCGACGAGGCCCCGATCTGGGCTGCGCACGTCGCGGCCGTCGAGGACCAGCCTGGCGCGGTGCTCCAGTACGAGACGGATCGTGCCCGCTTCCTCGGCCGCGGCCGCCCGGTCCGATCACCGGCGTCGGTCATCGACGGGCGCCCGCTCTCGAACACCGTCGGCGCCGTGCTGGATCCGATCTTCAGCCTGCGGTGCCGCGTGCGGCTCGAACCGGGCGCGACCGCGCATGCCATCTTCTCGACGGTCGTCGCTCCGTCGCGCGAGGAGGTCATGGACCTCGCCGACAAGTTCCGCGAGTCGGGCGCGTTCGAGCGTGCGGCGACGCTGGCCTGGACGCAGGCGCAGGTGCAGCTCCACCACCTCGGCATCGAGGGCGAGGAGGCCCACCTGTTCCAGCGCCTGGCCAACCGGATCCTGTACTCGGACCCGTCACTGCGTCCCCCCCCGGCGGTCCTCGCGCGCAACGAGCGTGGCGCCCCGGGCCTCTGGCCGCACGGGATCTCGGGCGACCTGCCCATCGTCCTCGTGCGAATCGACGAGATCGAGGACCTCCCGATCGTCCGCCAGCTCCTCCGAGCCCACGAGTACTGGCGCCTGAAGCTGCTGGACGTCGACCTCGTGATCATGAACGAGCATGGCGCGACCTACGCGCAGAGCCTCACCGATGCCCTCGAGACGGCGGTGCGGGCAAGCCAGTCGCCCCTGGTCCGAGCCAGCGGGACCGGCAGGGGCGGGGTGTACGTCCTGCGCGGCGAACAGGTCTCGGCCGAGGATCGCACGCTCCTCCAGGCGGCCGCGCGAGCAGTCCTGCTCAGCCGCCGCGGGACGCTCGCCGACCAGGTCATGCGCCTCGACCGGCCAGCGTCCAGCGCCCCCAATTGGCCCCCCGAGGCACCGGAGACGAGAAGCGAGGCGCCGACTCCGCGCCCGGAGCTCGAGTTCGACAACGGGCTGGGCGGGTTCGCCGACGACGGGCGGCATTACGTCACCATCCTCGGGCCGGGCCAATCGACGCCCGCTCCGTGGGTGAACATCGTCGCCAACCCCTCGTTCGGATTCCAGGTCTCGGAATCCGGATCGGGCTACACGTGGTCTGGGAACAGCCGCGAGAACCAGCTCACCACTTGGTCCAACGATCCGGTCAGCGACCCCGTGAGCGAGGCGATCTACATCCGCGACGACGAGACCGGGGAGCTGTGGGGGCCGACGGCGCTCCCGATCCGCTGCGAGGGATCCACGTACACCGCACGGCACGGCCCAGGATTCAGCCGTTTCCAGCACGAGCACGACGGCATCGCGTTGGACCTGGTGCAGTACGTGGCGCTTGACGACCCGCTGAAGACCTCGGCCCTGACCATCGAGAACCGCTCGCACCGCCCTCGGCGGCTATCGGTCACCGCCTACGCCGAGTGGGCGCTGGGCACGTCGCGTGGGGCGGACGCCCATCGGATCGTCACTGCCCTGGACCCGGACACCCGGGCAATCCTCGTCCGAAATCCCTGGAACACCGAGTTCGGTGGCCACGTCGCGTTCCTCGACCTCGGCGGACGGCAGACGGAGTGGACGGCCGACCGGACGGAGTTCCTCGGCCGCAACGGCGCCCCGGAGCGGCCCGCGGGTCTGTCCCGCGGCCACCGGCTGGGACGGGCTGTGGGCGCCGGCATGGACCCGTGCGCCGCCCTCCAGGCAGGACTCGAGCTTGGGCCCGGCGAGCGGACCACGGTCACGGTCCTCCTGGGCCAGGCCGACGGGCCCGAGGCGGCGATCGCCCTCATCGGGAGGGGCCGGGCTGCCGACCCCGAGGCGACGCTGCGCAGGATCGCCGCCTCTTGGGAGGCGGTGCTGGGCGTGGTCCAGGTCCGGACGCCCGACCGCTCGATGGACATCCTGCTCAACGGCTGGCTCACCTACCAGACACTGGCCTGCCGGCTGTGGGCCCGGTCAGCCTTCTACCAGGCCGGCGGCGCCTACGGCTTCCGGGACCAGCTGCAGGATGTCCTCGCTCTGCTCACGGCGAAGCCCGAGCTGGCCCGGGAGCACCTGCTGCGGGCCGCGGGCCGCGAGTTCGCCGAGGGGGACGTCCAGCACTGGTGGCACCCGCCGACAGGTCGCGGCGTGCGGACGCGGATCTCGGACGATCGCCTCTGGCTTCCCTACGCGGTGGCGCGCTACATCGCCGTGACGGGAGATGCAGCCGTGCTCGACGAGATGGCCCCCTACCTCGAGGGTCCCGTTCTGCACGCCGGCCAGGCCGACGCCTACTTCCTCCCGGACCGGGCGCCCGAACCGGCGTCGCTGTTCGCCCACTGCGTGGCGGCCGTCGAGCGGAGCCTGGAGGTCGGCGCGCACGGGTTGCCGCTCATGGGCTCCGGCGACTGGAACGACGGCATGAACCTCGTTGGTGCGGAGGGTCGGGGCGAGAGCGTCTGGCTGGGCTGGTTCCTGCACGCTGTGCTGGCTGCCTTCGCACCGATAGCGGATGCCCGTGGCGAGGGTCCTCGAGTGGCGCGCTGGCGTGCCCACATGGACGCGCTCCGAGCAGCGCTCGAGAGCGACGGCTGGGACGGCGACTGGTATCGCCGGGCCTTCTTCGACGACGGGAACCCGCTGGGCTCGGCAGCCAACGCCGAGTGTCGGATCGACTCGATCGCGCAATCGTGGAGCGTCCTGTCGGGAGCCGCGGATCCCGCTCGTGCAAGCCGGGCGATGGCCGCCGTGGAGGAGTACCTGGTCCGGCCCGGTGACGGGCTGATCCTGCTGTTCACCCCGCCGTTCGACCACTCGGGCCTCAACCCCGGCTACATCCAGGGCTACGTGCCGGGTGTCCGCGAGAACGGTGGGCAGTACACCCACGCCGCGGCGTGGTCGATCCTGGCGACCGCGGCGCTGGGCGACGGCGGCAAGGCTGCCGAGCTGTTCTCCCTCATCAACCCGATCAACCACGCCAGCACCCGTGCCGGGGTCTATCACTACAAGGTGGAGCCCTACGTCATGGCCGCCGATGTCTACACGGAACCCCCCCACGTCGGCCGGGGCGGCTGGACCTGGTACACCGGGTCCGCAGGATGGATGTACCAGGCGGGCCTCGGGGGGATCCTCGGGTTCGGGCTGCGCGGACCGACGCTCGTGCTGGACCCCTGCATCCCGCACGCATGGCCGGGCTACCGGATCGACTTCCGCTATCGCACGGCGCGCTACGAGATCGTCGTGGAGAACCCAAACGGCGTCAGCAGGGGCGTGGCATCGCGGGAACTCGACGGACGGACGCTTGCGGACGATGACATCGCGATCCAGCTTGTCGACGATGGCGCAACCCACGCGATCCGGGTTGTCCTGGGGTGATTCGGGAGCGTGCCGCGCTCGACGTGGACCACGTGCCCCGTGACGGTGACCTCCTCGGGCGGCTCCTCGATGCGTTCGTGGTCGCCCGAGCTGCCGGTCGTCACGACGTCGACCTCGATGCGGTCCTGCTGCTGGCGAAGGGGATGGGGCGGGCCTACGGCGATCGGTGGACCGGCGGGTCGAAGCCGGCGCAGAGCATCCCGTAGTAGGCGGGCGCCTCGTAGGACAGCACCTCGGGACGCCACGCCTCCCCGATGGCGCCGAGCAGGACCAGGTGCTGCCACCAGCTGTCGGGCTTCGCGGCCTCGACGAGGGCGGGGTCGAGGTCGCGGACGGCACCGAGGCGACCTTCGCGGAGGAGGCGCACCACCAGCTCGTCATGCACGGCCGCCGCGGGGTCGAAGCCGTAGGGCCCGTCAGCGCGGTGGGCGTGCCCCTGGTCGGCGCTCGCCACGAGGGCGGCCCGCCTCCCCGTGCTGGCGATGGCCCGGGCGATCGCCGCGCCGGCCTCGACGTGGCGCTCGGGCGGAAGGTCGCGTGCGGGAGCCACGACCACGACCGGCAGGGGCGGCCGGCGGCGGCCGCCCAGGTGCCAGAGCGGGATCAGGCTGCCCCAGTCGAGGGGCATCGCGGCCCCGGCGGGGTCATTGCCGCCGAAGCTGACCCCGACGACGGGCAGGCCGGCGGCACGCAGGGCATCGACGGCGGCGATCGCCAGTTCGCGATCCGTGCGGAGGTCCAGCGAGACCGCCGGCACCTCGTCGAGCGCCCCAGCCACTCGACCCGCCACCACGACGGCGAGGTGGCCCTCGACGTGGATCCCGTGGGGCGTCAGCACGACGACGACGTCGGGCTGGACAGCGTCGAGCCTCCGGCCGAGCTCGGCCATCGCGGCCTGGGTCGCCGCCGCAAGGTGCGCCCGTTCTGGCGGGCACGCCTCGGCGATGGCCAGGTCGCCGTGCGGCGCGATGCACGCGAACACGATCCGGCCCGATCGCGCGGGGGGCACGATCGTTTCCTCCTCTGGCGCGGCTCGACCGTCACCGCCCTCGGTTGCTTCGGATGGCGCCATCGGCGTGATTATCGTGCCCCGCGGACCGCCGCTGGGGTCCCCGTCTCAGGCCCGATCCCCGCCCGTGTGCCAGACTGCGCGTCGATGGCAACCTCGAAGGCGCTCCGGGCCACTTCCGATGAGCTGATGCGCGACCTGGCCGAGCTGAGCGGGCTCGAGGAGGAGAAGCGGACGCTTCCCCTCGACGACCCCCGACTCGTGGAGATCGCAGCGCAGGTCGAGGTCATCGCCGCTCGCATCCTGAGCGGGAGCCGTCGCCAGTCGGCGCTCGTGCGGGAGGGTGTCGGCCCGACCGAGAGCGCGGCGAGCATCAACGAGGTCCACCGCCCGATGGCGGCGATCCTCGCGGAGTGGCGCGAAGTCGAGCGGCGTCTCGCAGACGCGACGCCCGGGACAGCCGAGACGGCGCAGCTCGAGGTCCTGGCGTCCCGGCTGCGCGAGGAGTGTCGCGAGGCCTTCGCGCGCGCCTCGGGTTCCGGGGCGTGACCGTCGCGCGAGCCTGTGGCAAGTCGGCGTAGCTGATCGCTGCGGTGCAGCGCCTCCTGACGGAGCCGCCGGCCTGACCGGCGAGCTGGGACGGTGAGGGCTGGTGCGTGCCCGTAATGGGGCCGTGCCACGCCTTCGCGCCTCGACGAGCGCCGCGCACGGCTCAGGAAAGCCTCCCTGAGCCGTGCGATCCTAGAGCGCGTGACTGATCCCGGCCCGATCGACGAGACGCGCATCGACCGCTGGCTGTGCGCGGTGCGCCTCGTGAAGACCCGCCCGCTCGCGACCCAGCTGTGCGAGGGCGGCCACGTCCTCGTGAACGGGTCGCCGGCGAAGCCCTCGACAAGAGTTCGCGCGGGCGACCGGGTCGAGGCCCTGACCGCGGACCGCGAGCGCGTCGTGGAGGTCGTGCGGCCGATCGAGTCGCGGGTCGGCGCGCCCGCCGCCGCGGCCTGCTACGTGGACCACAGCCCGCCCGTCGTGCGGGAGGCAGGGCCGGCGATCACGCTGATCCGCGGAGAGGGCCGCCCCAGCAAGCGCCTCCGGCGCGAGCTCGAGCGCCTGCGCCGGGCGCGCGACGCCTGAACCCGAGGTTCGGCTCGTTCCGGCCTCACCGTGCGGAGTGCACGCCTCCGCAACGACGCAGGCTCCGCGGGGTCAACCTCTCGCCCCGACCACAGCCTCAGGGGCAGACGAAGTCGCCGTCGTAGGGCTTCCCGAACCACTGGGTGATCGTGGGCGCGGTCGTGGTGAAGCCCCGAAGCGAGCAGTTGGCCTGGGCTGCCGAGAGCGTGCGGGCTCCGGGGATCCAGTCACGGAGCCCGATGAGGTCACCGTAGCCGACGGCGCTGCTGCTCGTGATCTGGCCCCACTGGTACGACGTGGAGTAGATGCCCACGGCCAGGGCGTTGCCGAGTTGGACGCCTGCTGGGCTCGTCTCACTCGTGTTCTCGAGGGCTGCGACCATGCCCGCAAGGTCGGCCACGTTGTTGGCAAGACCGCTGCTGCCGCTCTCCCAGGTGTTGCCGGTCTCCACGTCGAGCCACCACCAGTAGGCCGACGGAAGGTCCGAGACGCCTGCCGCGGTCGGGGTCAGGACCAACCACAGCATGTCCTGGATCGCGCGGTTCCAGCCGTACTGCCAGGCACACGCCGGGCTGTTCGACCCCGGGGTGCACGGCCCATAGGGGTCCGCGTTCGTGGAGCCAGCGCCCTCGCCCACGCCGTTCGGGTCGACGTTGCTGGTCGGCCAGTCGGCGACGGCCGGCACGACCGAGCCCGGGTCGGCGGTGTTCACGTACAGCGCAGCCCGCGGGAAGCCCGTTGGCAGGCCGTTGCCCGTGGACTTCGCCGCCCATGCGAGCTCGCTCGCCAGGCACAAGTTCAAGTTGTTCGCCAGTCCATGGTTGACACCCACGATCCCGAACGCCTGCCCGGCCGGGTACGACCCGCCGCACTGCGGCCACGAGATGTCGTCGCCCGTCATGGTCGTCCCGGACCTGGCGAGCACGGGCAGGGCACCGACTGTCAGGACCGCGACGAGTGCCAGCGCGGGCACGACGAGGGAACGGGGGAATCTGGTCACGGCGACTCCAAGTTGCTCTCGACCCCATGGGGACTCGTGGTCGGGCCGCCACCGAGCGGATGCCTCCACAGCAGCCTACGGGGCGTGTCAACCCAGACTGGCGCGATCTTCATCGCTGCTTCGCATGGTCGGTCGTCCACGAGCCTGCTCGACCCCTTGCCCTTTGCCAGGCACGCAACGCCGGCATCCGGAGTGCCGCCGGGGTGGCCAGTGCGCAGGACCCACGGCGGAACCGGCCCGGCGCGCCGGGCGTCATGGCCAGCCAGAGCTCGGCATCAGCTCGGTCCGCACGACACCCAAGGAGATCCCCCATGCCGTCCCGTCCGTCCGCAATCGCCCGGGCCCCGCCTCGCGCGCCCTGCTCGCGATGGCCATCGTCCTCGTCGTCGCCGGATGCTCTGCCGCCGCTGCGCCATCAACGGTCCCGCCGAGCGCGGGATCTTCGGCGTCTGCACCGGCTCTCGGCGCTCCTGCCGCGGCGCCTGGTGTCTCGACGACCGTGGGCGAGGTCGGTGTCACTGGCGCCGGGACGGTCGGCAACCCGGCCGGCGGCGTCGGCACCGGGACGGCGACCGGCGGTGCGGCCAGCGCCGCAACGATCTACCCGTACCCGGGCTACGCCGGCACCCCCGGCCTGGCCCCTGACTCCACGATCGTCGTGACCGGGTCCGGACGGGCGACCATGAAAGTGGACCTCTCGAACCGGGCCGCCGCCCAGCGGTCCGCCATCGCAGCCGCCCTCGCCGATGCCAAGGGCCAGGCCACAGGGGTCGCGGGCGAGGCGGGCGTGACGCTCGGCGGCGTGCTCTCGGTCAGCGTCTCGAGCTCGGAGGGCTACGCGATCCCGATGCTGGGCGCGGCCACGGTCCCGCCGGCGGCACCGCAGGCGGGCACGGGGAACACGGGCCCGACCGCCACACCGGTGCAGCCGACATCCACCGAACTCTTCGTCTCGGTCACAGTGGAGTACAGCATCAGCTAGAGGCGGCCGTTCGCCTGAGGTGTCGAACACGATGCGCAGCCGCCGGCCCTCTCGGGCCGGCGGCTGCTGTGATCCGCGGAGGAGGCCAGGACTAGAGATGCGCGGTGCGGGCACGTGGTCCCGCTCCAGGTCACGCCTGAGAGCTTCGAGGTCTTGAGCCGGTCGCCCCCTTCAGGTTCGCGCCCGTCAGGTTGGCTCCCGTGGGGTCTGCCCCCTTGAACGAGGCGCTGGCGAGGTTGCCGTTGCTCAGGTTCGCGTACGAGAGGTTCGCGCCGATGAACACGGCGTTCGTCGGGTTCGACCCCGTCAGGCTGGCGGCAGACAGGTTGTCCTGGCGGCAGACAGGTTGTCGTTGACGAAGTAGCCGCCCTACCGTGGCCAACTCATGCTCGAATCCTGACGATGACGGCCGAACCACGGGAATCGGAGACCTTGGTAGAATGCCCGCGCCCGTCCTTGGATTGAGGGCATGGATCAGACCGAGCGCTCAGACGAAGCGTCGGAGAGCAGACCTGAAGATCTCGATGCCGCGCCGCATCGTCGTCGGCGGCGATGGGTGCGGGCGGCCGTTGTGGGCGCCTCGGTCTTCCTGGTCTGGCTCGTCTGGTCGGTCGGCGGCGCCCTGACGGCTCCCGGCACCGACGCGCTCGACGCCCGGCTGGCCGAGTGGGCCCGGACGAACTCCCTCGGATGGATCGTCGACATGCTCGAGCACGCCCAGTACACGCTGAACCAGCCGCAGATCGGCGGGACCGTCCAGGGCGGGGTACCCGATGTCTCGCCCATCGCGGGGGACTTGCCCCCGGACGGCGCGGCGAGCGCCCCGCCGTCGGACGCGCCAACGGCCCAGGCGACGCAGAGCCCCAGCCCCTCGCCCAGCCCGAGCCCCACGCCGACCCCCTTCCCCGCTCCGGGCCCCATCGCGCCCCTGGTCAACCCTCCGCTTCCGGGCGAGGGGGTCTGGAAGACGCTGGCCACGCTCCAGGGCCAGCCGGCCCTCCGCGTCGCGTACCTGCGGCCTGACGCGCAGCACACCAGCTACCTGGACACGGTGATGTGGATCGACCAGAACCTGGTCAAGCTGATCCTGCACCCCGGCTACCTCGTGCCCGGCGGCTCGGGCTGGTCCCAGCCGTTCGACGTGCCTCCCTCGCAGCGGGACTCCCTGCTCGCGACGTTCAACTCGGGCTACCGGCTCACTGACTCCAATGGCGGCTACTGGGCGGACGGCAAGACCGCGGCACCGCTCCGCGAGGGCGCAGCGTCGGCAGTGTTCTACAAGGACGGCACCGTCGACATCGTGAGGTGGGGCAGGGCGGCGCCCGGCCCGGACGTGGCGGCCGTCCGCCAGAACCTCGTCCTGCTCGTGGACCACGGACAGGTCTCGCCCCTCGTGGACAACCTCACGACACCGGTCTGGGGGACGACCTGGACGACCGGGTTCTTCCTCTGGCGGACCGCGCTGGGCATTCGCGCGGACGGCTCGCTGGTGTTCGCCATCGGCCCGGCCCTGACCATGGGCTCCCTCGCCCGGATGATGAAGGCGGCGGGCGCCGTACGCGCGATGGAGCTGGACCAGAACCCGTCGTGGACCAGCCTCATGACCTATACCCACCCGAAGCACGGGGAGGCCGTGCCCCACATGCTCACGAACGACACCATCCCCAGTCCCGAGCGCTACCTCTACCCCTCGTCGCGGGACTTCGTCGCGGTGCAGGCGCGCCCGTGAGCCGCCGACCGCGGCGGGGGATGGCGCCGGGGTCGAGGCGCGCCCCCGGGGCCGCGGCGGGGCGTGGCGTGAACCGCCGCCGCGCCTCCCTCCGCCAGGACATCGCCGAGGCCGAGGTCTCCGCCGTCCTGCGGATCCAGGCCATGGCCGCCACGCCGCCGGCGTGGCGCGGCGCGCTGCTGCTGAGCCGCGCGGGCGAGCACGCGCTGGGCTGGATCGGGTTCGGGCTGGCGGGAGCCGCGCTCGACCCGGGCCGGCGCCGCTCGTGGCTGTGCGCGACCGGCGCGGTGGCAGCCGCCCACGCGCTGAGCGTGGTGCTCAAGCGGCTGGCCCGCCGCCCCCGGCCGAGTGACCCGCGCATCCAGGTCCGCCTCGCCGCGCCCAGCCCGTGGGGATTCCCGTCCTCGCACGCGGCCTCGACGGCGGCGGCGGGCGTGGCCTACTCGAGGCTGCTCGGCCATCGGCTCCCGCTCGTCTCGGTGCCGCTGATGATGGCGAGCCGCGTGATTGTCGGGCTGCACTACCCGAGCGACGTCCTCGCCGGCGCCGTCCTGGGCGGCGTTGTGGGCCGCTGGGCCGGGGCCCGGACGCCGCCCCGCCGGTGACGTCGGCTCGGGCCCTGGTGCGGGGGATGCGCCCGCGCCAGTGGCCGAAGAACATCCTGGTCCTCGCTGCCCCCACCGCGGCCGGCGTCCTGCACCAGCCCCAGGCGGCTTTGGAGACGGGCGTGGCGGTCCTCGCCTTCGTCCTCGCGTCGTCGGGCGTCTACCTGGTCAACGACATCGTGGACGTCGATGCCGACCGTGCCCATCCCAGCAAGCGGAACAGGCCCGTCGCGAGCGGCGAACTGCCGGCGCGCCAGGCGCTGCTCGCCGCCGTCGCACTCCTGGCCGCCGGTCTGGTCGTGGCGGCGCTCCCGGCGTGGCAGCTGCTCGCCGTCGTGGCGCTGTACGAGGCCGTCCAGCTCGCGTACTGCCTGGGGATGAAGCGCCTGCCGCTGGTCGAGCTCTTCAGCGTCGCGTCCGGCTTCCTGCTCCGCGCAGTCGCTGGTGGAGCGGCGACCGGGGTCGGGCTGACGACCTGGTTCGTCGCCGCGGTCGGCTTCGGGTCCCTGTTCGTGGTGGCCGGGAAGCGCTCCTCCGAGCTGCTGCTGGCCGAGGACGCGACGGCGGCGATCCGTCCCGTCCTCGGCAGGTACTC
>JAJYMP010000323.1 GCA_021786915.1 Chloroflexota bacterium | reverse complement strand
CTCTCCCTGGCCAGGGCCGTCGATCGCGAGCGTCGTCATTCCCCGTTCCAGAAGATATCCGGACGGCACCTCCATTTCTTCTTTGACCGAGTCGAGTCCTGGGATCATCACAACGAGCGGTGCGTACGGAGCCGGGCTGCGAGGACACCGAAGATACGCTGGGATGGCAGACCCTTCGTAGGGTATCGAGACCTTCGTCGCTGGCGGGTCGAGCGCCCATGCTCCGCGCGCGTAGCAGGCGATCGCCCGCGCGTTCGCGGCCATCGCCTGGTCGGGGAGCTCGGTGAACACGAACTTCGCGAAATGCCAGCAACGAGAAGCCTGACGCCAGGCGTGAGCGGCGGTAGCCATTCGGCCCTGCTCCTCCGCCTGGCCTGCGATCATCTCGTAGTGCTCCGCGGTTCGCCCCCACTCCGCGCACCACTGATCCCACCGCTCGATCTTCGCAAGCGTCCTCTCGATCTGCCCTAGGTCGATGCCCCCGAGCAGGAAACGAGGCCTCCACGCGGCGATCGCTTCGCTGACCTTCTCATCTTGTGCTTGGCCATGCACTTCGACATCCCTTTCCGATATCGCAACCGCTCCCCCGATGGTTCATCGTGCATTCGGGTCATCCGCTGGACGACGGCGCAGTGACAGCGCAACATCGAGAAGTTTACACGCCTATGATGTCTGGTGCAGAACTCACCTTTCGAAGAGCAGGGTCGCGTACTTGCGTGACCGCTGCACAGAGTTTCCAGGATCTCGGCATCAGCACGCCACGACGAGATCATGCTGCTCGCCAACACCTCAGCTGCCAGAGCTTCACGAGGGGCTGAGCGTTCCCGCCCGCCGCCGCACTGGAGGTTCGCCTCGTGATGACCGACCATCGGGGCAGCGCTGTCTGCGCGCTGGTCCACTTGGAACAGACGGCATCGGCCCCGGCACCAAGCGCACCTGACGATCGCTCCCTGGCCACTACGACATGACCGAGATCACCGTGACGACTGCGAGCACGGCGATGACTTCTTCGTGTCGAGGTCGCACCGGGCCTACAGGAGCGATGTCGGGCACCGGATCATCGCCGTCCTTGTCAGCCAGATATGGAGTTCGACTGCCGAGCGATGGCGTCACGGTCAAGCAGTCATTCCACCTCCTCTACCTCAATGAGGCCGCAATCGCCATTCATACTGGCTCCCAACAGGAGTCGTGCTGCCGCAGAACCGTCCAACTCGCGGATCAAAGATCCCACCTCCGTCGGCGTGGCGAGACGCTCGTACCGGACGATGGGGCTCGTGCCCATGATCCTGTGGCTGTCAGCCATCCTCGTGGTGCGCAACATGGCCGTCGTCGACGCGTGCACAGAGCGCCAGGCAGAGGACACCCGCCAGTGTGCCGCTGCAAGCCGCCGCACCCGCCGCCGGACGCCGATTGGAGCACTCCTCGGCGCTTCCCAGCGCAGGCCCCGTAGTCGTCTGAGGACGCATTCCCGCGGGAACGCTCCTCCGGGGTACTGCGCGCCCCGGAGGAGACGAGCAACCCGCACGTCCGCCCACGCCCTCGTCCCACCGGTCCTCTGGGAGTCACACCCCCGTACGGGGATGCAGGCTCGCCCAAACATCAAGCGGGATCCGCCCTTCCCCGCCACGCCCCAACGTGAGCACGACATCGACAACGTGCTGGCGGACCGGATTCGCTCGAGCCTCGGGAAGCGGGAGCATCGCTTGGACCTGCCGCACGTCCACGTCATGGTCGAGCGGCACGTCGCGCTGCTGCACGGCGAGGTGGACAGCGAGGAGGACGCGCACGCGATCGAACGGGCGGCCGCGGCCGTGCCTGGGGTGGTCGGCGTCGAGTCCTACCTGCGGACCGGCCTCATTCGCGGCGACACCCGGCCGTCGACCGGCCGGGCGTCTCGTCCACCCTCGCCCGCGCTGACCGAGCTCCTGTCCGCGGCCGAAGAGGCCGGCGTCGACGCGGCGGTCGCTCCATCCGTCGTCCGGGGCGTTCTCGCCACGTTCGCCGACCGGCTTCCCGCCAAAGAGCGTGAGCACGTCCAGGCCCACCTGCCCGCCGACGTCCGCCCCTTCTTCACGCCACCTCGGCGCATCGCCAGGGTGCAGCCTCCTCGAACGGTCCAGGACCTGGTCGGCCGCATCGTGAGCACTGCCTCTGAGCTGCCGCACGAGCGCGGCGAGCAGGTCACGGCCGCCGTGATCCACGCGCTGCGGGCCATCGTGCCGGCCGGCGACGCCGCGCACGTAGAGGCGGTCCTGCCCCATGAGCTGCGAGCGCTCTGGCGGGGCGACGTCCAGCCCTGAACGCCTCGGCGGCTCTGGTCTGGAGCGCTCTCTGGCCGCTCGCGGACCGGCTCTCCGACCGCTCTCTGGCCGTTCGTCAGACGATCTGCGACTCCGAACCACGGAGGGACGACGCAGGAGCGCCGGTGACCCTGTCCAGCTCGCCTGCTCGCTCACGACGCGCCGGCAGCGGCCGTTCCCCGCACGACGACCACTGGACACGGCGAATGGGCGGCGCAGTTGATGCTGACCGAGCCGAGGAAGGCGCCAGCGAAACCCCCGTGGCCACGGCTCCCGACCACGAGGAGGTCCGCACCTCGTGCCCGATCGACGAGCACCTGCGCGGCATGACCCTCCACGACCGCGGTCTCCACCTTCACGGCCGGATGGTCGCCCAGCGTGGCCGCCACGGTCCTGTCGAGAGCGACACGGAGGTGAGCCAGCGGGTCAGTCCCGGCCGGGTTGGACGGGAGCCACATGTCCCGATACGGGTTGTCCCACGCGAGGACGGCCTCCACCACGTCTCCTCGTCGCTCGGCTTCGTCCGCAGCCCACCGCAGCGCCTCCTTCGAGGAGGTCGACCCGTCCATTCCGACCACGATTCGTCCCATGGAGCGATCATGGACGGCCCGGATGCGATGCGCAATGGAACAAGGTCACCATGTGCGCGGGAGAGATGTCTAGACTGATCGCACTTGCAAATGATTC
>JAJYMP010000663.1 GCA_021786915.1 Chloroflexota bacterium | reverse complement strand
CCATCGGCGAAGGGGTTGAACTCGCCCTCGCCCGGCTCCTCATCGTCGTCCCCCGCCCCGGCGATCGTCGCCGCCAGCGCCAGGCCGGCGGTCTCGTCGTCGCTGCCGCGGAGGCCGTCGTCGAGGAACGGGTTGAACTCCGGCTCGCCGAAGCCCGCGAGCTCCTCGCCGGCGAGCGCCTCGAGGGCGGCCCGGCGCTGGCGCTCCTTGAGCGCGGCGATGTTCTGCGGCGCGCCCGTCCCGGCCGGGATGAGCTTGCCGATGATGACGTTCTCCTTGAGGCCGATCAGGTGGTCCTTGGCGCCGTTGATGGCGGCCTCGGTCAGCACCCGGGTCGTCTCCTGGAAGGAGGCCGCCGCCAGGAAGGAGCTCGTGTTGAGTGATGCCTTGGTCACGCCGAGCAGCACGGTCTGGGCCGTCGACGGCTCGCCGCCCTCGGCCAGCACCTTGTTGTTGGCCTCCTCGAAGTCGAGGCGGTCGACGAGCTCGGTCGGCAGGTGCTCGCAGTCGCCCGGCTGGTCGATCCGGACCTTCTTGAGCATCTGGCGGACGATGATCTCGATGTGCTTGTCGTTGATCGTGACGCCCTGGCTGCGGTACACACGCTGGACCTCGGCGACGAGGTAGCGCTGGACGTCGTCCTTGCCGCGCGTCTCGAGGTACTCCTGCGGGTTGATCGGGCCGTCGGTGATCGCGTCGCCTGCGCGCAGCAGGTCGCCGGTCTTGATCTCGTCGCCCGTCACCGGGTGCTTCGCGAGCTTGGCGCTGTGCGGGATGAGGTACTCCCGCTCGACCACGTCCTCGGCGCGGACCACGAGCCCCTCGTCCGTGCGGGCGAGGAAGCCCTTGACCGGGGACGTGACGTCGCCCGTCGGGGCCTTGGCGAGGACCTGGTTGGCCTCGACGAGGTCGCCGGCGGCGGCCAGCATCTCGGCCGCGGGCGGCAGCGTGATCGGGGTGTCGAACCCCTCCCGGCTGGTGACCTTGACCTTGCGGCTGGTGTCGCTCTCGATCACGTCGACGACGCCATCGATGTGGCTGATCTCGGCCTTGCCCTTGGGGACGCGCGCCTCGAACAGCTCCTCGACGCGCGGCAGGCCCTGCGTGATGTCCTGGCCGGCGACGCCGCCGGTGTGGAACGTCCGCATCGTCAGCTGCGTGCCCGGCTCGCCGATCGACTGGGCCGCGATGATGCCCACCGCCTCGCCGATGCCGATCATCCCGCCCGTGGCGAGGTTGCGGCCATAGCAGTGGCGGCAGACGCCGTAGCGCGACTCGCAGGCGAGCGGCGAGCGGACCAGCACCTCGTCGACGCCGGCGGCGTCGATGGTGGCTGCGAGCTGCTCGTCGATCATCTGGTTACGCGCTGCCAGCAGCGGCGCCTCCTCGCCCTTCTTGACCTTGGCGGTCGGGTCGGGCAGGTCGGCGGCCGCGAGCCGGCCAACGAGGCGCCGCTGGAAGGCGCCAACCTCGTCGGGGCTCTCGGCCCGGGTGATCCAGCTGCCGCCCTGCGTGTTGCAGTCGTCCTCGCGGGTGATGACGTCTTGCGCCACGTCCACCAGGCGCCGGGTCAGGTACCCGGAGTCTGCGGTTCGGAGGGCGGTGTCCGCGAGGCCCTTGCGGGCGCCGTGGGTGCTGATGAAGTACTCGAGGACGGTCATGCCCTCGCGGAAGTTGCTCCGCACGGGCACGTCGATGATCCGGCCGGACGGGTCGGCCATCAGGCCGCGCATGGCGCCCAGCTGGCCGATGTTGCCCTTGTTGCCGCGGGCGCCCGAGTCGGTCATCATCCGGACCGGGTTGGCGTCGGTGAGCGCCTCCATCATCTGGTCCGAGACCTTCTTGGTGACGTCCTGCCAGAGGTCCACGACGCCCTGGTAGCGCTCGTCATCGGTGATGAGGCCGCGCTGGAACTGCTGGTCGATCTTGACGACCTGGCGGTCGGCCTCGGCGAGCAGCTCCTTCTTGCCCACCGGGACGACGATGTCCCAGAGGCCGATCGTCATGCCGCCGCGGGTCGCGAACTTGAAGCCGATGCTCTTGACGCCGTCCACGAGGTGGGCGGTCTCGACAGGGCCGAGGTCCCGGTAGCACTTGTCCACGAGCGTCTTGAGGTCGGAGCGCTTCATCGGCTTGTTCACGAACCGCATCCGGTCGGGCAGGATCCGGTTGAACATGATCCGGCCGACGGTGGTGCGCTCGAACGAGTCGACGAGCGAGTCGGCCTCGGGGGACCACTTGCGCACCACGGCCCAGATGGGCTCGTGGAGCGTGAGCGAGCCGCCCTTGCGCGTGTCGTTCTCGACGACGTTGGAGTGGCTGGCTGACTCCAGGCCGCGCGCCGACAGGTCGTAGGCGGTGACCGCATCGTCCTCTGTGGCGAACTTCTGGAGGTGCGCCTCGTCCCACGCGGTGCCGCTGCGGTCGTCCATGGTCAGGTAGTAGTTGCCCAGCACCATGTCCTGGGTGGGCGACACCACCGGCGTGCCGTCTGCGGGCGAGAGCAGGTTGGCGGTCGAGAGCATCATCGACTTCGCCTCCTCCTGCGCCGCAGTGGAGAGCGGGACGTGGACA
This sequence comes from Chloroflexota bacterium, assembly GCA_021786915.1. The sequence goes on along the minus strand of JAJYMP010000663.1, from coordinate 418 downwards.
GCCATCTGGTCGCCGTCGAAGTCCGCGTTGAACGCGGTGCAGACGAGCGGGTGGATCTGGATGGCCGACCCCTCGACGAGCACCGGCATGAACGCCTGGATGCCGAGGCGGTGGAGCGTTGGTGCGCGGTTCAGCAGGACCGGGTGGTCCTTGATGACCTCTTCGAGAACGTCCCAGACCTCGGGCCGGACGCGCTCGACGATGCGCTTGGCGCTCTTGATGTTGTGGGCGAAGCCCTTCTCGACGAGCTGGCGCATGACGAACGGCTTGAACAGCTCGAGCGCCATCTTCTTGGGCAGGCCGCACTGGTGGAGCTTGAGGTCCGGGCCGACGACGATGACCGAGCGGCCGGAGTAGTCCACGCGCTTGCCGAGCAGGTTCTGGCGGAACCGGCCCTGCTTGCCCTTGAGCATGTCGG
>JAJYMP010000642.1 GCA_021786915.1 Chloroflexota bacterium | reverse complement strand
TAGGCACGAGCCGAGCGGGACGTCAGATCGCAGCTGAAGTGCCACGGCGTCTATGAGCTGCTCGCGGAACTCCTCGACCAAGCTGTCGTCTCGCGCGTCTGGCCGGGACGAGGCGTCGTCGGAGAGCGGCGGCGGGCCCCAGTACCGCACGAGACGCGGTCCCTTTGCATCGACCACCAGCGAGTGGGCAGCGGGGACCCGGCGGACCTGCCGGAAGAACGTCTGGTCCGTGTGATCCACGATCCCATCTCGCAGGAAGTCGTGGACGGCCGCGGGCTCGGGGTCGGCGGAGACCCACGAGAGCTCGAGGAGCGCCTTGATCTCGCTCGCGAACGCGAGCTGCCCGGATGCTTCTGCGACGTACAGCGGCTTCACGCCGAACCGGTCGCGGGACAGGATCAGCCTCTGCTCGGCCTCGTCCCAAAGTGCGAATGCCCAGATCCCGTTGAAGCGGGCGATGGCGTCCAGGCCCCACTGCGCGTAGGCCGCGAGCATCACCTCGGTGTCCGTGGCGGTTTCGAACCGGTGGCCGAGCGCCTCCAGCTCGGTCGCCAGCTCGAGGAAGTTGTAGATCTCGCCGTTGTGGACGAGCCAGAACCGTCCGTCTCGCGAGCGCATCGGCTGGTGTCCGGCCGGGGACGGGTCGAGGATGCTCAGGCGCCGCTGGCCGAAGGTCAGCGGACCGAGTGCGGCGCGGCCCTCGTCGTCGGGACCGCGGTGAATGAGGCGCCCGAGCATCCGCTCGACGCTCCCGGATTCGGGCGACGCAGACGAGAAGTCCAGTACCCCGGCGATCCCGCACATCGTGTCAGCCCCGCCTCACGCGAACCACGCCCGGAGGGCGGCCGAGCTCGTCCTGCGTCGCCGCAGGATCTCGCGGCGCCGGCTGAGATGGCGTGGAAGGTCCCGCAGGAGCCACGCGAATGCCGGCAGGCTCGACCGCTCGATCGTCAGGCAGGCGCCGATGACGACCAGGTCGCGCAGGAAGCTGCGCAGGCCGAAATGCGCAAGCCAGCCCCGATCGGCATGGTGGATTCGCAGCAAGAACCGGTTCTTCACCGAGTGATAGTTCACTGCCGGATCGAGCCGGCGGCGGCGCTCCGGCGTGACGGTCCGCCGGTGGTAGGCAACGGCGGAGGGGCAGTAGAGCGCCCGGTACCCGAAACCACGCAGCCGCCAGGCGAGGTCGGCGTCCTCGCGGAACGCGAAGAAGTCCTCGTCGAAGACCTGGCCGTCCACTGTCGATCGATCGAGCGCCTCACGGCGGAAGAGTACGGCTGCACCGGTGATCCCGAAGACCTCCTCCTCGCGATCGAACTGGCCCCGGTCAGGCTCCTCGGCGCCTCGGTCGAAATGCCGCCCGTCGCGGGTCATGACGATCCCGGTCGAGTCGATCACCTCAGTCGCCGCGAGGTCGTTGCCCGACGCTCGAAGCAGCTTCCCGCCGACGGCCGCGACGTCCGGTGGCGCCCATGCTAGCCGGTCGTGGAGGGTCCGTAGGGTCTCTGGAAGCAGCCGGACGTCGGGATTCAGGAGAAAGACGAATGGCTGGGCCGCAGCGGCGATCCCCTGATTGACCGCCGCAGCAAATCCGGTGTTCCGATCGTTCCGGATGATCCTTGCCTCGATACCGGTCGGGTGGGCAAGCGACTGGACGATCTCGGCGCTTCCGTCCGCCGAGGCGTTGTCCACGACGACGAGCTCGGCCGGCTGCGGCTCGCTGTCAGGGAGCGCGCCCAGGCATGCGGCCAGGACGTCCGCGGAGTTCCAGGTGACGAGGACGACCGAGATCGGCAGCTGAGCCGGTCGGTCGATCACGCTCGCACTCCGCTTAATACCTGCTCGAAGAAGGCGAGGCGGGTGCGCTCCTTCTCGCCGACATCGAGGTGGCGAATGGCAGCGCGTGGGACGCGTCGGCCCATCCACGAGCGGACGAACGCCTCGATCTGGGCCGTCGATCGCCGCACGCCGTCGGCGCTGTTCGGGATCTGCAGGAGGAATGGGGCACCGCCCGGGAAGTCCGTGTCCTCGTAGCCGATGATCGCTGGCAGGCCCGAGGCGAGGTACTCGCGGAGCTTGATCGGCGAGGCCTCATGCATGTGTTGCCGGTGCAGCCCGAGCGTCCCGACCGCAACGTCCGCAGCGGCGACGATCGGCCGGTACGCCGCCGGTCCCAGGACGCCATGCGCGGTGAGATTCGCCGGGGGAGCGCGGAACTCGTCGGGCGCCGGCCCAACGACGTCCAACCGCCACCCGGGGAAGGCGCGCACCAGGTCCTCGAGTTCGCCGAGACCGTGCCAGGGTGAGTGCGGATGCCCCATGAAGACGAGCCGGGGGTCGGAATTTGCTGGAGCCTGCAGCTCGGGAACGTCGTCGAGCCGGATCCCGTTCGCGATGACCGCACTCGGCCGGCCGTACCGTGTGAAAACGCCGGCTTGCGCGAGCTCCCGAGTGACGAAGACGAACCCGGCCGCGCGAGAGAGTGGGAATCCACGCGTCAGGCGCGCGTACCAGTACCGGCGCGGGGAGACCGAGGCGAACTCGGTGAGGTCGTTCGAGTTGATCTCGAAGACGAGCGGGACCGCCCGCTCGATCCGCAGGAGGCCAGGGTAGAACAGAGTGTGCCGGGCATACACGAGGTCAGGCCGCCAGCTGAGCACGTCGCCCGCGAGCCGCTCGCGCTCCACCAGAAGAGAGACGGGAGAGTGCGTGGCCGTCCGGACGCTCGCCGCGGCGGGGAGTGCGCGCCAGTCGGCCGCGGCAGCCGCGTCGGTCGTCGCAAAGAGCCCCACCGTCGCTCCCAACCTGTCCCATTCATTGGCCTGCCCGGCGATCTTCCGGAAGATGCCGGTCTCGGCACCGCCGCGGAAGTGGGCCAGGTACGCGATCCTCACGCCCGCATCTTCGCATGCAGCGCCGCGTGTAAAGTCCCGTCGTGAAGATCGCAATCCTCGGGACCAGGGGCGTCCCCGCCGCGTACGGCGGGTATGAGACCCTC
>JAJYMP010000475.1 GCA_021786915.1 Chloroflexota bacterium | reverse complement strand
ATGCCCAGGGGCGATGCCCGTGAGCGTGTCTCTCGCGGGCCACCTTCGGCCGGGCTGGACACCATACGGAGGTATGGTGTATCGTGGCCCTGTGAACGAGCGGGCGATCGGGTACATCCGGGTCTCGACCGACGAGCAGGCAGCCTCCGGCGCCGGGCTCGCGGCCCAGCGCGCGGCCATCCTGGCCGAGGCGCAGCGGCGCGGCTGGCACCTCGTGGAGGTGATCGAGGACGCTGGCTACTCGGGCAAGTCACTCAAGCGCCCCGGCATCGCCGCCGCCCTCGACGCCCTGGAGCACCACCGGGCCGACACGCTCGTGGTGGCCAAGCTCGACCGCTTGAGCCGCTCGATGCTCGACTTCGCCGCCCTCATGGACCGTGCCACCCGGGAGCACTGGGCCCTCGTCGCACTCGATCTGGGCGTCGACACCACGACCCCCGCCGGAGAGGCGATGGCCAACGTGATGGCCACGTTCGCGCAGTTCGAGCGCCGGCTCATCGCGCAGCGCACCCGCGACGCCCTCGCGCAGAAGCGCCTGGCCGGGGTGCGCTTGGGCCGGCCTCGCACCCTGAGCGACGAGGTGCTCCGACGCATCGTCGCCGAGCGGGCGGCGGGCCGCAGCCTGACGGCCATCGCGGACGGGCTCACCGCCGACGGCGTCCCGACAGCGCAGGGTGGCAAGCGCTGGTACGCCTCGACGGTGCGGAAGGCGCTCGGCACGGCACAGCGCGACGCGATCGCCGTTGTTGCGCGCGACGGTGGCGCGTCAGGTTAAAGCAGGTAAGGAGCACGCGGTGACCACCAGCAGCGGCGATCCTGCGGACGAGCGTTCCGCCAGCGGAGCCGCCGAGGCCCCACCGCAGCCCGCCACCTCACCATTCGGCACGCCATCCCTCGCTCCCTGGTCTCGCGCCGTTCACACCTGTGGGCGGCCCGACTCGCCCCCACAGTGCCCCGCCTGTGCCGACGATCACGACTACACCGAGCAACTGATCCACGGACCGGGCGGCTGGTTGTGACCGAGCCACCGGACCCCGGCAGCGCGCGTGGTCGTCACGCCGAGGAGATCGGCGAGGCGGACGCCCTTGCCGCAGCGGGCGCAGCTAAACCCGGTGCGCGTCGTGGGAGGCGCCTGCTCGCGGCGGTGCGCCCGACGAAGCCGATCCGGGAGATGACGCCCGGGGAGCGCCGAGTCTTCGCCGAGAACGTCGGAGACCTGATGGCGGCGCGCCGACGGGTCAGCCTCCAGTACCCGCGCAACTGGGACGAGCTCACGGAGGACCAGAAGCTCGCCGTGACGCAGGGGATGGCCGACACGCTCCGCGAGGGCCTCAGGCGGGCGGATGGCGCGGCTGGAGGCCGTCGGAGCGAGCGCTCCGGAGGCTGACAGGGACGGAGGATCGGTTGTGGTGAGCGAGCCGTCAGCGTCGACTCTCGACGAGATCGCGATGAGCAGCATCAAGATCGGCGCCCGAGCCCGGAAAGCGTTGGGCGACTTGGACGGCTTGGCTGCGAGCATCCAAGCCAACGGCCTGCTCCACCCCCTCGTCATCACCCCCACCCGCGAGCTGATCGCGGGCGAACGCCGCTGCTCGCAGTGGAGAAGCTGGGTTGGCAGACGGTGCCGGTGCGGGTGATCGACCCGCCGGACCTGCTTCGGGCAGAGATCGACGAGAACCAGCAGCGACTCGATCTCACGCCTTCGGAGGCGGTCGCCATCGCGGCCATGATCCGGCCGGTGGAGCAGCAGGCGGCGAAGGCGCGAACAGGTGGTCGGCCCAAGAAGGGGGAAACCTCGCGAACTTCTCGCGAGGTTTCCTACCAGCGCCGATCTGACACCAAGGTGGCCGAGGCGGTGGGCATCAGCGGGGGAGGGCGTGGAGCGGAAGGGGTGTCACAATGACCAAGCACGGGTGACGACTTCTGGCCGCCCTCGCCCCACCGCAGCCGGTCAAGCAGATGACGGACGAGGAGCTGCAGGCGTTCGCCGAGCAGGCGGGTGACATGCTCGCCGCGCTGATGGCTGATGCTGCATCGGGCCCGCCCACGGTGGTCGACGTCTCCTGCGCGATCTGTGCCAAGCCCGTCGGCTATCGCGAGCTGTATCCGCCGGGCGTCGGCCGCCCCGCCTCCCGAGGTGGAGACGATCCACAGCGGCTGCTCGATCGCGCCTGGGAGTACGTCGATGACGGGGACCGCTCCGGCAACGGGGAGTTGACCGCCGACCAGTACGCGCATGCCGTCGAGGCGCTGACGGGCCCACGCCCTCAGACGTTCCTCAAGCTGTACTGCCCTGCGTGTGGCCTCGCGTACTGCTGGGACCACTGGAAGACGGAGTACTCGGACGCGCCACCGGTCTGCATGGGGCAGTGCTCGCAGGGCCATTGGCACGTCATCGATATGGGGTGAGCTTCTCTACCTCGGCCATCAGCGCCGAGAGCGGCACGTGCAGCGCGGTCGCGATCCGCCCGATGTTCAGCAGGCTCAGGTTCCGCTCGCCGCGCTCGATGTAGGTACGGTGGACGCCGACCCGGTGGGCGAACTCCTCCTGCGACGCCTGCGCAGCGCCGCTCACGATGCCGCTCACGACGGCCACTCAGACCACGACGTTCCGGGGGCGACGCGGCGCGACTACACTCTCGCCTGTCGCCGATCTCTCCGTAGACTGGAAGGGCGCAATGGCCATCGTGGACTCGATCCTGACCCGCCTCCTCCCCACGAGTCTCCGTCTGCGATACCTCGGTTCACGGGTCCGCGCTAGTGCACGGGCATGGTCGGACGCCGCCGACGTCCCCGCATGCACCTGCGGCGCAAAGGCATGGGGCCCCACTGGGGATACTCAGATCGTCGGGGGACAACGGCTGCGACGGCAGTTCGGGGTCACGGATGTGGAAACCATGGAGATCGAACAGGTCAGCTGCACCAACTGCGGCGCGAGCGCGACCCTTGGTCGACCGATTGGCGCGGTGGAAGACAGTATGTCGGCGTGGCGGTTCCTGT
>JAJYMP010000724.1 GCA_021786915.1 Chloroflexota bacterium | reverse complement strand
CTCCGCGGCGCTCGACGCCGTGGCCACGCCCGCCGGCCGCACCACCTCGCTGCCGCGCACGACGCCGGCCGGCGTCGCCTGACGCCATGTCAAGCCGCTCCGCCGGGTTGCCGGTTGTCGCCCTCGTGGGGCGGCCCAACGTCGGCAAGAGCACCCTGTTCAACCGCGTCGTGGGCGATGCGCGCGCCGCCATCGTCGAGGACCGCGCCCGCACCACGCGCGACCGCCTCTACGGCGACGCCGAGTGGAACGGCCGGCGGTTCGTGGTCGTGGACACCGGCGGACTCGAGGCTGCGCCGGGCGACGCCATCGAGGAGCAGGTCCAGCTCCAGGCGCGGCTCGCGATCAGCGAGGCCGATGTGATCGTGTTCCTCGTGGACGCCGAGACCGGCTTCACGCCCGCCGACCAGGACGCCGCGGAGCTGCTCCGCCGGACGACGAAGCCGGTGCTCGTGGCCGCCAACAAGGCCGACAACCAGCGGCGCGAGCAGGACGCCGCCGAGTTCTACGCGCTGGGCTGGGACGAGCAGTACGCCATCTCGGCAAACCACGGGCGCGGGGTGGCCGACCTGCTCGATGCCGTGGTGTGGGCGCTGCCGCCCGAGAGCCAGGCAGAGACGGCGCGCAAGGAGCGCGAGGCCGAGGCCGAGGCTTGGGCCAAGGACATGGCGGCGGGCGAGCTCGAGCCGTTCGTCGTGGGCGACGAGGAGGCGGACGAGGCCGACGAGGACGAGTCCGATGAGGCCGAGACCGCGCGCTGGGACGCGATGATGGCGGCCGAGAGCTCCGAGCCGCCGGCGATCGCCTTCGTCGGGCGGCCGAACGTCGGCAAGTCGAGCCTGCTCAACGCCCTGCTGGGCGAGGAGCGGACGATCGTGTCCAGCGTGCCCGGGACGACGCGCGACGCGATCGACACCACGATCCCGTGGGGCCGCAGCGAGGTCGTGCTGATCGACACGGCCGGCATCAAGCGTCGGGGCAAGGTGGCGAACGGGCCCGCCGCGGAGCGGTACTCCACGCTGCGTGCGCTCAAGGCGATCTCGCGCGCCGACGTTGCGGTGCTGGTGCTCGACGCGAACGACGGGCTGACGGCGCAGGACGCGCACGTCGCCGGGTACGTGATCGAGGAGGGCCGGGGCCTCGTGATCGCGGTCAACAAGTGGGACGTCATCGAGGGCAAGACCCACAAGTCGTTCGACGAGTTCGTCGCCACGCTGCGGCGCGACCTGCCGTTCGTGGACTACGCGCCGATCGTGTCCGTCTCCGCCAAGACCGGGCAGCGGGTGAGCCGGGTGCTCGAGCTGGCCGTGGACGTGTGGGGCGAGCGCCGGCGCCGCATCGGGACCGGCGAGCTCAACCGACTGGTGCGCGAGGCGGTGGAGCGCAACCCGCCCGCGATCGTGCACGGCAAGCGCGCCAAGGTGCGGTACGCGACCCAGGTGGGCGTCGCCCCGCCGACGTTCGTGTTCTTCGCCACCGAGCCCGCGTCGCTGCACTTCTCCTACCGGCGATACCTGGAGAACCGCCTCCGCGAGGCGTACGGGTTCGACGGCACGCCGATCCGCCTGGTCTTCCGCGAGCAGGTGCGCGAGAAGCGTGCGCCGAAGGGCCGCGGAGCGCGCGCGAAGCGCTAGCCCAGACCGACCGCGGGCGTCGCCTCCGCCCGCGCGTCAGAACGTGGCCTCTCATGCCATGGATTCGAGCGCCCGGCGTCGGACCTTGGCCTCTGCTGCCATGGTTCGACCGTTTCGGAGCCTACGCGGGCGGTGCATCGGTCCATTCGTGGCACGCCATGCCAACATCGGACGGGACACGGCGAAATCCATGGCACACCATGCCAATCCCGACAGATAAGCGGCCCGTGATGCGCGCGTGGTGCACTGGGGCCCATGCGCCAGGACCACCTCGAGCGCGCGGCGGCGCGGGTCGCCGCGAAGGCAGCCGCGAGCTTCCGCGACGACGTGGATCGGCTGCGCCGCGATGCTGGCATCACGGTCGCGGCCCTCGCCCGGGCGTCGGGGATTGACGTCTCGTACCTGTACAAGATCCTGGCGGGCACAGCCGAGCCGTCCGACGAGACGCGCGCGAGGCTGGCGGTCGCCCTCGGCGCGGACCTCTCGGTGCACCTGTACCCGAACACCGGCCCCACGGTCCGAGATCGACATCAGGGGCCCATCCTCGAGGCGCTCCTCGCCATGCACCACCCTCGCTGGCACGCCTTCACCGAGCTCCGGGTGCTTCGGCCCTCGCGCGGCTGGATCGACGACGCCTTCCACGAGCCGGGAGAGGGCGTCATCGTCGCCACCGAGATCCAGTCGGAGCTCCACCGCATCGAGCAGCTGGTGCGCTGGTCGGCCGAGAAGGCGACCTCGCTGCCCAGCTGGGAGGGCTGGGACCGGCTCGGGCGGCCCAACGTCAGCCGACTTCTGGTCGTGCGCCGCACGCGGACGACCCGCTCGGTCGCGGCCGACTTCGCCCAGCAGCTCCGGGTGGCGTACCCGGCGCACCCGGACGACGCCATCGCGGCGCTGACCACGCCCGGCACGACGTGGCCCGGCCCCGCGCTGGTGTGGGCCGAGTCGAGGGACGGCCGGGCGCGCCTGCTCCCGGGGCGCTGAGGGGCTGAGGCAGGGGCGGCAGGGGGCGCCTGCCCGCGGGGCGATGGCCGGCGGCCGGGGTGGTAGACTCGTCGCCCTCGGGGCGTGGCGCAGCCTGGTAGCGCACCTGAATGGGGTTCAGGAGGTCGAGCGTTCGAATCGCTCCGCCCCGACCACTCTCGCAAGCATGAGATAGCCCCTCGGATCGCTCCGAGGGGCTATCTCATTTGGGGGCTCCCGCACCTCAGCCGCGCCCCCACGCGCGCAAGCGACCGGTCGGAGCGCGGGCGCCGACCTAGCCAGAACTTCCAGCGCTCGACGGGCATCCGTGAGCACGGAACCGGCTGAATGGGCTGCGGCGCTTTGGCTACACGGACGCAGGCGTGACGCCGATGAGCTCGAACG
>JAJYMP010000687.1:2025-3007 GCA_021786915.1 Chloroflexota bacterium | reverse complement strand
GATGCGCGGCACCTGCGAGCGTTGTGGGGCTATCGGCCCGGTGCACCGGCACCATCCGTCGGGTCGCGTGGCGGGGATTCCCTGCCATCCGCGCCTTGTCGAGGTGCTCTGCCCGGCGTGCCACGGATCGCTGCACGCCGTGTGGCGCTACGCCGCGCTCGAGGCGAATGGCGCCCCTGACGCGAGCCTGCTCCAGCGCCGGCTCGCGTGCTGGCTCGGGCGACGGACGGCGCCGCTTGACGTTGATCGGCTGCACGCCCTCGGTGACGCGCTCGACGAGCTGGTCGGGCGCCTCCTCGAGGAGGCATCGTGTCGCTGAGCTTGCGTGCCACTCCGCTCGCCCCGCCGGCCGCGCCACCGCCGGTCGATCAGCGCCCGGTCCCGGACCGGGCCGTCGCGTGGTGCCCGCGTCTCCTTCCGGGCGGGGCGCTCGACTGCGGCACCCTTATCGAGTTGGTCGCCGGCACGATCGTCCGCGAGGCCCTCGTTGCCGAGGACCCCCAGCGCTTCGAGGACTACGCCGCGACGCACGCCGCCTGTACGGGGCCCGGTTGCCCGTGGGGGATCGACCTCCTCGACCTGCGAGCCGCCGGGAAGCGGGTCGTTTCCTTGGGCTACCGCTCGGGGTGGGCCGTCGTCTTGCGCGATCCCGGGCCGGACCTTGTGGCGCTGGCCGCCAGTTGGACGGCACCACGGGTCGCCTCCCCGAAAGACGGCGGCAGGCGAGGCGGCCGGCGCGCCGACTTCACGCTCGTGCTCGAAGGCTCCTGCAAGCCGGGGTCCAAGCCCGGCGTGAAGTTCGCTGACGCGCCCCGGATCGGGCTGACCTCGTCCGGGAACGCCGTCCTCGCCTCGTGGGCTCCGGGCTTGAACCCGGCGACGGGACGCGACGGGCGCCAGCTCCTCCGGCCGAAGATGGGGCCGATCGTCGGTGCCCTTGCCGCGGCGAGCGCCCTCGGGGCGAGCGACCACCGCGACCTCG
>JAJYMP010000687.1:0-2015 GCA_021786915.1 Chloroflexota bacterium | reverse complement strand
CCGGTGCCGGAGCGGACCGGGGACGTGCTCGACGACCTCCGAGCCGAGGCGCGGGCGCTCGCGGCGCTCTACGGCGCCTTGCGTGCCGAGGCGCAGGCGCTCCGGCTCCCCTTCAACCTCGGCCGGCTCGCGAGCCCCGGCACGGTGGCGAGCGTCTTGCTGGCAACGACAGGCCTCCCGCCGCTGGCCGATCGGTTCAACCTGCCCGCACGCCTGCGGGGCGCGGGTTCCGCGGCCTACCACGGCGGCCACTTCGAGGCGCGGGTGGTGCACCGGCCCGTTCCGGCCGTGTTGGCGGACCTGTCCGCCGCGTACGCCCGGTCGGCCGCGGCGCTCGGCCTGACCCGCTATCTCCTCGGCCGCCGCCTGGTCCCGACCGACGTGACCGCCGAGCTGCGCCGGCTGCTCGCCTCGGCGGACCTGGCCGAGCGGGCGCTCGACCGGGCGACCTGGCGCCGTCTCGGCGCGACGCTCATCGCGGTCCGGCCGCGAGGCGAGTACTTGCCGGTGAAGTCCGGCGACGACCTCGACGTGCGCCCCCTCGACCTCGGCGGCGACCAGGCGTGGTTCGCGTGGGCTGACGTGGTGGCGGCGGCGCTTCGTTCCGGCCGGGCGCCGGAGATCGTCGAAGCGGTGCACCTGCGCCCGGTCGGGCGCGTCCGCGGCCTGCGTCCGGCCCCCCTGCCCTCGGGCGCGCAGCTCGACCTCGGCGCCGGAGGCGACGTGTTCGAGGAACTGGTCGCCGAGCGGGCCCGCATCGCGGCGGACCCGTCGCTCGACGCGGTGACCCGGGCCCGGCGTGTGGGGTTCGTCAAGAGCATCGCGAACGCCCTGGTCGGCGACCTTGCCCGGGTGGATCATGTCCGCGCTCCGCGGCGGACGCGGGATCGTGCGCTCGCGCACGACGGGCGCCCCGTCGAGGCTCGAGGCCGCGCTCTCGAGCGCCCCGGCCCGTGGCACGACTTCGCGATCGCTGGGGCGGTCACGGCCGCGTGCCGGCTGCTCCTCGCGGCGACGATCGCCAGGGTCGAAGAGCTGGGCGGGACCTGGCTGCACGCAGCCGCCGACAGCCTCACGCTCGCGGCGACGCACGGCCTCGAGCCCGAGGAGGTGGCGCCGGGCATCGTGGCGCTCCCGCTGGCGACGCTCCGGGGCGTCCTCGCCCGCACGAACGCGTTGCTCCGGCCGGACGGCGGGGCGTCGTGGTCGGAGGAGGTCGGTTGGGACGAACCGGCGGTGTTCCTCAGCCACAATGTGAACCGCGCCGGGTACCTCACGGCGGGAGGCGAGGTCCGCCACCTCACCGAGACGGCGCTCGGCGGCCGGCGCCTTGACCCGACGGGCGAGGGGCAGGGACCGGACGGGCACTGGCGCTGGTCGCAGGCGCTCCACGCGGGCTACCTCCACCACGTCGTCGGAGGTGGCGAGCCGGGGACACTCCCCGCCGACCTCCCCATGTGGGCCGACGAGCCGGCGCTCATCCCCGGCCGGGCCTCGTCGCCGAGCGTCCTCCAGCGCCTCCAGAACGCCTGTCCCGGTTGGGATGTGCGGCCATACACGGCCTACAGCATCGCCCGCGGCCTCGGCGGCCACGCGGTCAGCCTCGACGCGACCCCGACGACGTGGCGCTCCGCTGAGTGGCGCTCGACGGCGGGCAAGCCGGTCCGGCTCGTCGGTGTCGAGGAGTACACGACCGCGGCCGTGTGGGGCGACGCCTCGGGCCTCCTCGTGCCGGAGTCCTACCGCGCCGTCCTCCGCGCATGGATCGGGAGCGGCGAGCCCGCGGTCTGTGACCTGCCGCTGCTGCGTGCCCGGATGGCCGACGCGGTGCCGTGTGGCAAGGAGAGCAACTATCTCCTCGCCCCACCCGCAAGCCTCGACCCGCTCGCCGACGATCGCGAGGAGCTGCGCGCCCGCTACCCGCGGCGCCCCTGCGCGGGTGCGGGCGACGACGTGGACCACCCGCCGGCCCGACCGAGGTCGGCGTACTGCTCGCCTGCCTGCCGTGCCGCGGC
>JAJYMP010000085.1 GCA_021786915.1 Chloroflexota bacterium | reverse complement strand
AACCCTCGCCGCCTCGGCGCTCGGCGTCCTCGTCGGCTTCGCCGTCGCCCACCGCGATCCTCCGGAGCGCGACGAGCCGGATGGCGTGCAGCCGGCCGATCCCTATCCCGCCGGGTTGAGGGTCTCGAGATTGACGATCTCGGGCACTCCATTGACCATCAGGATGCGGCCGGACTGACATGACGGAGCAGCTCGTGCTCACCCCCGGTGAGGTTGCCGCGATGCTGCGCATCTCCGACGTGACGGTGCGCCGGATGGTGGCCCGCGGCGTGCTGGCGCGCGTCCCCGGCGTGCGCGTCGTGCTCATCCCGCGCAATGCCGTTGACCGGCTGCTGGAGGGAGCGCACGATGGCGCCTCCGATGGGTCGCGAGAAGGGACAGGGGACGATCGTCCGGACGAAAACGCCAGCGGGAGCGATCTGGTGGCGGATCGCCGTGACGATGGCGGACGGTCGCCGAGTGTGGCGGACGGCACGCACGCCCCGCGAGGCCGAGCGCATCCGGCGCCAGCTCGTCGAGGCCCGCGAGCTCGACCTCGACCCCACGCGGCAGACGCTCGCGGACTACCTCCGGGGCTGGATGGCGAGCCTCCGGTCCAGCCAGCGCGTTGCTCCACGGACGCTTGAGACCTATGGCCTCGCGGTGGAGCGACACATCATCCCGGCACTCGGCGGTCACAAGCTCGCCGCCGTCACGCCCCGCCGCATCCAGGCCTGGGTCGACGCCTCGGCCCTCGCCCCGAAGACGGTGACCCTCCATCACGGCGTGCTGCACCGCGCCCTCGGCATTGCCGTTCGCCAGCGGCTGTTGCCGTACAACCCAGCCTCGGCCGTTGAGCTGCCCCGCCCGACCCGCGACGTGGCCCGCCCGCTGACGCTCGATGAGGCACGGCGCCTGCTCTTGGCCACCAGCGGGGACCGGCTGCACGCCCTCTGGCGGCTCGCCCTCGTGACTGGGCTGCGCGAGGGAGAGCTGCTGGGCCTCGCCTGGGATGACGTGGACGGAGCGACGATCACCGTGGGCCATCAGCTCCAGCGGCTCGACCGACAATGGCGCCGCACCGCCCCGAAGTCGGCCCGCACGCTCGTCCGCGTGGCGCTCGACCGCGCGACGGCCGTCGCGCTCGATGCGCATCGCGTCCGCATGGCGCAGGAGCGGACGCCGGCGTGGGAGTTCTTCGGCCTCGTCTTCGTCACGGAGCGCGGCCGTCCGTTCCACCGGCCGACCATCCTGCGCGAGTTCCATGTGGCCTGTGACAAGGCGGGCATCCCCCGCCGCCGCGTGCACGACCTGCGCCACACGACCGCCCACATCCTCGCCGACCTCGGGGTGACAATGGAGACCCGCAAGGCCCGGCTCGGCCACACGACCGACGCGATGGCGGCGCATTATGCCGGGGCGAGCGAGGCGCAGGACCAACTAGCGGTCAGGCGGCTGGGGAAGGCATTGGGATGAGCGACGATCAGGACCTGGGCAGTCTCCTCCGCGTCCTGACCGCGAAGCTGCGGGAGGCAGGTTAGGCATGCGGCACTCCGTCGAGGCGCGTGCCGACCGCTGGCAGCGTCGTCACACTGGGCCGTGGCGCACTGTTGCGCATGATCTCGGGCCACTCGTCGTGACGCATCGCTACCGCCGCCGGCCGCGCGTTGAGTGGGTGCGCATGTGGATTGCCTTGCACGACCTTCAGCGGGGCTTTGAGCGGGAATTCCTGCCGCTTGTCCCGTTGGCGAAGAGGCGACTTCTACGCCTGATCGTTGCCCGGATCGCTGCTCCGAGACGGCCCTGAGCGCGATCCGCCCGAGGTAGAAGCTCGTCGCCGAGGGGCCACTTTCGCCCCGGTGAGTGTCCCATGAGCACAAACAGGTCGTTTGAGGCCTGACAAGATCAAGTGGGAGTGTTGCGCGGATCGTTGCGCCGCGCGCACACTTGACGGGTGAGGACCTCCCTCCCTCCGCGCCGTGATGCCCCTTCCGACCAAAGTGCCCCGGTCGGAAGGGGCAGGCGTCCGCGATGAGCCGCGAGCTCGTCCTCCTGGTCCACCTCTGCGCCCTCGCGGCGATCGCCGTCTCCATCGTCACGATCGCCGCCCATGACTCCCACGCCGCCGAGATCGTCGCGGCCGCGATCATCGGGTTCGTCACCGGCATCCTCGCCGATCGCTGGGCGCTCCGGCCACTCGTGGACTGGACCGCCGGGCGTGACCGGGTGTGAGCGATGAGCGACGCTCCCGATCTGGCGACTACCGCGCGGCCCGTATCGGCGCCGCCGCGGGGCTCACGTTCGCGGTCATGCTCATGCTCCTCATCGATGCATTCTCGCCCGAGTATGAGGCCAGCCCTGTGACGCTCGGCGTGCTGGCGACCCTCATCGCCGGCCTCCTCGCGGTGGACCTGCCGGACCTCATCCGGCAGGGAGGCGGCAAGTGAGCCAGTGCAGCGGTTGCCTCCGCATCGTCCTCGTGACTTGGGCTCTCGACGGGACCGCGGCTCGCTATTGCCTCGGGTGTCTCGCTCGAGCTCTCCGCGAGGCTGACTGGCAGGCGGCGAATGAGCAGGTCCGGCGCCTGCTGCGGTGGCGACCATGAGCCTCGCCCCCCCCGTGATCTCGCAGATCGGATACCCCGGCGCCGGAGACGTGGACGATTGCTGGGTGGTTGCCACGATCTGGGCGGCGATCGCCGCCGATCCCGACGCGATCCGTCCGACGGTCCCCGAGTTCCGCGCCGCCGCTCACGTGCCCGATCGCCCCGGCCCGACCGGCGGCACCCTCGACGACATCATCCGCGGTGCCTCGGCGATCTGGCCGGGGCTGCGGATCAGTCGCCACGACTCGACCGATTGGGAGCCGGTCATGCGGTTCCTGCGGGCCGGCTGGTCGGCGAGCCTCGCCGTCCAGTCATCGAGCCTGCCGGCCAACCTGCAGTTCGGCTTCCGCGGTCCACATCAGGTCGGCGTCGTGTGGCACGCCGGTGAGCTCCGCCTGGCCAATCCGCTCGCCCGCAACGGCTCGGCCCCT
>JAJYMP010000678.1:1913-3017 GCA_021786915.1 Chloroflexota bacterium | reverse complement strand
ATCTGCCTACCAACCGCGACAGGGCGAGAGCCGGTCGCCATCAGGCGCACCGCCGTTCTCCCCCGATCACGAGCGCTTGCAAGGCTTGCTCTACGCCGTCTGGGCGGCTGACCGTCGAGGACGCCTAGACGCGCCTAGACGAGGCTCGGCGGCGTCCGCCACACCTGCTTCTGGTCGTCGCCAAGCGCGCGGGCCTCGCCGCCGACGCCATCCTCGGCATCTTCGACGAACTGTCGGCCAGTGTCTTGAGGCACGCGCGGAGGCTTGGTGTCACACGCGGGCCGGGCGCGCAAGGCCGCGGAGCAGGCATGGCACGGTTGGCCCTGGGGGTCCGCCCATCTGAGCTACCCTGCGGTGGACGTAACGAGGATGGTGAGCATCAGGCAAGGGGCTGCTTCGGTGTTTTGTCAGCCGCGATCAGCGTCTTGACGCAATCAGTATAAGGATATATCGTGTCGGGGGAGGTTGCGAAATGGACTATCCGGACCGGCAGCGTTTCCTCGCATCTGCACGGGCCTTCGACGAGGCCCGCGCCGTCATCCCGAGCGGAGTCAACAGCACGGCGCGCTCGGTCTTCTCCGGCTGGCAGCCTTACCCTCTGTTCGCCAAGGAGGGCAAGGGCTCAAAGGTCACCGACATTGACGGCAACACCTACATCGACTACCTCCTCGGGCTCGGTCCGATGCTTTTTGGTCACAGGCCGGACGCTATCACCCGGGCCGTCGTCGACTATCTTGAGCACACGGGCACCATGTTTGCCATGCCGACGCGTGACGAGATCACGCTGGCCCGGCAGATCACGGAGGTGGTTCCCGGCTTGGAGCAGGTTCACCTGGCCAACACGGGCACCGAGGCGGTCCTGTACGCTGTCCGACTCGCGCGGGCGTTCACGGGGCGGCGCCTCCTCGTGCGATTCGAGGGCATGTACCACGGATTCTCGGACACCGTGTACTGGAGCAAGCATCCTGGCCTCAACGAGGCCGGTCCGGACAAGGAGCCGCGACCCGTGGCGCAGGGTCCGGGTGTGCCAGCGCAACTCGGCGGCGACCTCGTCATCCTGCAGTGGAACGACCTTGAGGCGTTGGAGGCCGCATTCATGCGCTA
>JAJYMP010000678.1:0-1903 GCA_021786915.1 Chloroflexota bacterium | reverse complement strand
GCTACGGCGACCAGATCGCGGCCGTGATCACTGAGCCCGTAATGTTGAACACGGGCTGCATCCTGCCCGAGCAGGGCTACCTGGAAGGCATGCGAGAGGTCACGCGCCGCCACGGTGCCCTACTGATCTACGACGAGGTGATCACGGGCTTTCGGGTTGCTCTGGGCGGCGCCCAGTCGGTCTATGGCATTCGGCCCGATCTGACGGTGTTCGCGAAGGGCCTGGGCGGCGGCTTCCCGGTCGCGGCCCTCGGCGGCCGCCGCGACGTCCTCTCCCTGATCGACGACGGCACGGTGTCCATGGCCGGTACATACAGCGGCAACGGCGTTGCGGTCGCCGCGGCCAATGCGACACTGTCGCTGCTGCGCACCGAGGCGTCGTTCGACACCCTCTATCAGCGGTCGGAGCGGCTGCAGGAGGGCCTGCGCTCTCTCCTGCGGGTAAACGCAATGCCCGCCCAGGTAGTGGGTCTCGGTCCCGTCTTCCAAGTCTGGTTCACGGACCAGCCGATCCGAAACTACCGGGACGCCGTCCGCCACGCGCGTCAGGACACGTTCCGCCTCTGGTGGGAGGAGATGCTGGTCCGTGGCGTGCTCTTCCACCCTGGCCCACTCGAAAACATCTTCGTTTCCTTCGCCCACACGGAGGACGACATCGACCGCACACTCGAGGCCGCTGCCGCTTCCATCCCGTCCCTGCGCACCCGAGTGTAGAGCCCGTGGCTCACCTTGTGCTCGGGATCGACCTGGGAACGTCCGCCGTCAAGGTCGCCCTGGTCGACCGTGGCGGGCGCGTACTGGACGGCGAGCGGGAGTCCTATCCTATAGAGAGCGAGACGGCCGGCGCGATGGAGCAGAATCCCCGCGACTGGACAAAGGCCGTGGTCGCGTCCGTGGGGCGCCTGGGTGCGCGACACGACCTCGCAAGGGTCGCCGCCATCGGGCTGAGCGGCCAACTACCCACGCTCGTGGTCATCCGAGACGGGAAGCCCCTCGGTCGCGCCGTGACCTGGATGGACGGACGCGCCGACGCCTGGACGCGCCGACGCCTCGGCCCGGCCCGGCGTCAGGCGTTCTACCGCATCACGGGCATGCCGCTCGACGGGCGGTACATCGGGCCGATGTATGCCTACCATCGCGGCCGTGCCCGGTGCCGTGGTGCTGCGGCCGACCGTGTCCTGTCGGCCAAGGATTACCTTTATCTGTGGTTGACCGGCGAGCCCAGGACGGATCCGGCGACCGCGGCGGGGTATGGCATGTGGGACCTGAAAGAAGGCGCATGGTCGCACAACCTTGCCCGGCTCTGGTCCCTGGACACGACGCAGTTGCCAGCTGTGGTCGCAGGGGCGGACGCGCTAGGTCGGCTTCTGGACGTGCGCGCCGGGGAGCTCGGCCTCCCCCGCGGCGCGTCCGTTCATGTGGGCACTGGCGATTCCCTCGCCGCGGTTGTCGGGGGCGGCGGCCTCCGTTCCCACTGTCTGACCGTGGTTTGGGGCTCCAGCACCGCGCTCATCGGCACCGTGACCGCACCCGTCCTGGACGAGGCGGCACGCTATCTTGTCACGCCCCACGCCGTGCCCCGCCTGTATGGCGTCGAAACGGACCTTCTCGCGACGGGTGCGGGCGTCGACTGGCTGAGCGCGCTCGCGGGGTGGGAGTCCGCCCGCCTCGTCGGGGCCGCCGGCGCGGTGCCCCCCGGCGCGGACGGCGTCCGCTTTGCACCGTATGTCGCGGGGGCGGAGCAGGGCGTCCTATGGCGCGACAGCCTTTCGGGCACCGTCCTCGGACTCACGACGGCCCACACCATCGCCCACCTTGGCCGGGCATTCCTCGAGGGCGTTGCGTTCGAGATCCGCCGCTGCCTGGAGGTGCTGTCCGAGCCCATGGGCCGCGTGGACGACGTG
>JAJYMP010000695.1 GCA_021786915.1 Chloroflexota bacterium | reverse complement strand
ATGCCCCTGCCGGTCCTCGCCCATGCCCTGTCCCCCTACCTCGCCCACGAGGCGGCGGGTGGGGCTGCCGCAGGGGGCCTGGCAGGAGGAGCGATGGGCGGCGTCCTCGGCGACCTGCTCGGCCGCAGCACGTAGGCGGGGCACCGAGCCGGTCATCGGCGCTGTGGCCTCGCGCCTTCATCCAGGTATACGCCTCGCGGGTCTGCGCTGCGAAGCGCCTTCCCGGCACGATCCCGCAGCTCGACAACGCCGACGTCCGCCACCCCGCGAGTGCGAGCGAGCGGTCGTGGCCCCGACTCGTCCCGGGGCTCGCCTGGTCAGCGGGAAGGGAGGCCTACCTCGGGGCGCCCGAGATCGGGAAGGACGCGGAGATGGAACGCCCGCGCCGCTGTTGCCAGGCCCTGGTCGACGGAGGCGAGCGTCGAGCCGGTGGACAGGGCCGTGTCGAGGGCGCAGCAATCCGGGAGCTTGAGCCCGGAGGCCACCCGCAGATGCGCGAGCCTCAGCGCTTCGCCGTCGGGTCGCTTCGCGACGCGGACCCCGATGGCCTGCAGGTCCTCGAGCATCTCCTGCCCACGCCCAACCCTGACGCCGCCGACGAGCACCTCAGCCAGGTTCAGCGAGTGCATGACGAGGTCCTCAGCCGCCGCCGCAGACAGGAGCCCGCTCGCCGCGTCGTGATGGGGGTCGTCCGGCGCCAGGTGGGCGATCACCACGCTTGCGTCGAGCGTGATCACTCGGACCAGTCCCGGCGCAGCTCGGCGAGGTAGTTGGCGGGGAACACGCCGGCGTACTTGCCGCTCGTGCGCTCGGCCGCCACCCTCCGGCGGCGAGTCTCCTCGCCGTCCTCGCGCTCGAGCATCTCGCTGCCGGTCTGCACCAGTCGCATGAGCAGCTTGGTCCGCGGCTCGTTCGGCCAGCGCCGGGCGGCGAGGTCGAGCGCATGCTCGATCGCCGGGGTCTCGGTGACCTGATGACGGCGCCTGGTGGTCGGCATGGACCGAAGTGTACCACCTCTCAGTTGGTGGTACACCCGGCGATGCGGCGCCCGGCACCCGCGAGTCGCACGACGGCCGGGCCGCGCTCGGGAGAGCCCCGGCCAGCCTCGCTGAGGTCGGTGCCGTCACACCGCCTACAACAACCAGACCGAGCGAGACGTCCGCCTCGTGAAGCTCCAGCAGAAGATTGCCGGTTGCCGGCGGTGCCTTACTAAAGAGCTGTATTACTATTGGACTAGGCCGAGGCACATGCGTTGATATAGGCAAGATCCGGGGAGCGGAAGAGCCCGAGGACGAGCTCCCTCACACGAGACACGTCCTCGGCACCGAGGTGCTCCAACCGGTAGGCGCCGGCCTCGATGTCGCGCAGCGGCGCCACCATGGTCCGGGTCCCAGACGGGCAGCGCACAGGTAGTCCACCTCAGGCAGCACGGGCTCTGGAATGACAAGCGGCTCGCGGACGCCTTCGATCATTCGGCGACATCGCAGATGGTCTCTATCGTCCCGGTCGAGCGACGCATAGAGCGGGCCCGTGCCGAGAATCAGCGCCACGTGCGCGGTGGCTGCCGGTTGGAGGCCTCGGTCCTCGCGGTCTTTCCGGACCCATGCGACGGCGCCCCAGAACCGAGACTCGTCGGTGCGGGCGCGAACGTCTCCGCCTTGTCCTCGAGCGCCTCCCTCACGACCTGGGCGAACGAGACGCCACGCTGACGAGCGAGACGGCGCAGTCGGTCCACCGTGGCTTCGTCCGCCATGACGGTGCTGCGCTTCATCTCGTCATCATGCACTGAATGGTGCAGGCTCCGATCGTGATGAAGACAGCTCGTGGGATGCCGAGACCCGATGACCTCGATGAACAGCAAGCTCATGAGCCAAGGCAGCATCGGTGATCTTTCGGTGCCGAGAAAGCCATCCGTGGACCTGGCCAGGACGTTCACGCCACGCGGCTGACTCGACGAGCATCCGGCGATGTCCCTCCCGTTCCTCTACCAGGCGTTGTGCCCTGTCCTCCAGCTGGTCCGGCTCTCTTGCCGCACCGACACGGACCTCGCGATCGAGGTGGTCGTGCTGGCCAGAGGGGACTACAGAAGAGGTGCTCGAGGGCGGAACCTCGTCGAGACCCGGGACAGCCGAGAGCGCACGGCTGGACCGGCCTGAGCCCAGTCCGGCGTCGTCGGCTTGGCGCTGCAGCGCCTCACGGATCCGGCGCAGCTCGCTCGGGTCATCCGGCTCGGCGCCGTGGACGCCATCGGCGACCAGGATCGTCCCACCGGATAGCTGGAGCAGGTGCCGGGTCCAACCGACGACGGCAAAGCTGCGAGCGACCGAAGGGTCGGGGCCTTCCTGAGCACCCTCGGGCTCACCGCCCTGCGGGCCGTGTAGGGACCCGACAGCCTGACACGCACCACACCATCCGCCGCCTGGGAGCTCGCGGCGCGTATGAGCCCGTTGCGTGACCTCTGCTGATGTCGGCGGGCTCCACCGGCGCGACGGCCGCGAGTGCGGTGACGGTTCGTGAACGTGGGGAAGATGGCCCCGAAGGGCCGGCGCTCCGCCACCTGGCCTCCATCCGGCCATCGGCGCCGCCCTGTCA
This sequence comes from Chloroflexota bacterium, assembly GCA_021786915.1. Next base: position 432 of record JAJYMP010000695.1, on the reverse strand, counting down.
CGGCCGGGAGCGGCCCACACGGGACGTCCGCTGTCGCGGTCGACCACGACAATCATGTCGTGCTTGGCCCCTTTTGAAGCTCACCTCGTCGATCCCGATCCGGCGCAGGCCTGCCAGGGGATCCTTGCGGGCATGCGCGTCGCCCACGACCCGCGTGACGAACGCGCCGTGGGTGCGACAGTTCGCCGGCGGCGCCTCCGCCTCGAGATAGACGGGTACCGCGCCGGGATCGAACGCCCGCCAGCGGCGCCCATCCTCGCCTCGGTCATAGGAGGGGCAGCGCTTCGGGCACGGCCCGCAGCGGCTCCTCGCCGCCCTTCCGCAACGTCAGGGTCAGAACCGGAACTGCCCGACGAGCTCTTGAAGGTCGCTCGCCATCCGGGTCAGGTCGCCCGCCGCACGTTCCGTGTCGGCCGCGCCGGTGGTCGTGGA
>JAJYMP010000606.1 GCA_021786915.1 Chloroflexota bacterium | reverse complement strand
CCGACGCGCTGGGCGATCTGCGAGGCGATCTCCGAGTCCTTCATCTGCTGGTAGGTCTGGGTCTGGCGGCCCCGCTGGAACCGGTGGAGCGGGTCGTAGCCGCGCACGATGGCGAGCGACCCCGAGTGGGTGTAGTCGGCCTCGGTGGCCGTGACCTCGGCGTCGACAAGGGACGCCGGGGACTGGCCGCCCACCGCCGTCGCGGACACCTTGAGCTTGGACCCGATCTTGATCCGCGCATCGCTCACGGCGCTCCGGTCGATGTCGAGGAACGTGACCGTCACCATGTCGGGCTGGTGGAGGTAGTCGTCCACGACCACCCGCTCGATGAGCGGCAGGAGGGCGTCGTCGAGGGGCGAGCCGTCGACCTCGAGCTGGACCTGGAGCGTGAACTCCGGCATCGTGTCAGGACCGCCGCTTCGCTTCGGCGTAGGTGGGGACGAGCAGGACCGTCCCGGGGGCGACGCGCAGCGGGTCGTCGATGCCGTTGAAGTCGGCCAGCCCGCGCCACAGGGCAGCGTTCTCGTACTCGCGCCACGCGACCGAGGCCAGCGTCTCGCCCTCGGCGATCGTGTGCGTCCGGCGGCCGTGGATGGCGCCCGAGGTCGGGTTCTGGCGCGCCTGCTCGACCGGCACCTCCTCGATCTGGATGTTCGCGCTGGCGCGGAGCGGCTTGCCGGTGCCGTCGAACAGCAGGTAGCGCGCGGAGACCTGCTTGAGGTAGCCGCGGAAGGAGGTGATCGCCGGGTTGTCGCCCCACTCGAACACGACGATGGGCGGCTGCGGGCGCTGGCGCTGGATCGAATCGTCGGTGGGCTTGACCCACTCGATCAGCGTGTTCACGGCCGCGGCCACCGGCACGCCGCTGGCGGACATCTCGTCGAACAGGGTCTCGAACTGGAGCGTCTGCGGGTTGGCGCCCTGGAACTCGGGGCGCCCGGTGTCCTTGCCGCCGCGGACCTGGGGGCGGCTCCACGAGGCGCTCTTCGAGATGGCGTACTCCCCCGGGTTGAAGTGGAACGTCAGCTCCGAGGAGCCGGAGACCGTGCCCTCGACGACGCGCAGGACGCCCTGGACGTACTGGTCGTCGATGGGCATCACAGGCCCCCCGCGAGGAACCCGCCATGGGCGAGCTCGAGGGTCTCGGTGGCCACGCTGTTCTGCGCGATGTCGAGCGTGGGGCCGGTCCACCGAACCGGGTACACGGAGCCGAAGGACCAGGCCGCGATCTCGGTGCCGGCCTCGTCGAGGACCGAGACGCGCATCGTGGTGGTGCGCATCCCGGGCCTGACCTGCGCGAGCCACGCGGCCACCGCGGTCGTCTCCTTGGTCACCGGTCGGCTGAGCTTGAGGTTCTGGAACTTGCCCCGGCCCGGCAGCCGGTGGACGTGCGAGTTGACCCCGCCCTCCTTGTACTCGTAGACCTCGTACTCGACCGAGAGGCCCTCGCACTTGTTCCAGACGCCGAGGCTCGTCTGGCCGTCGATGACCACCTTGAAGTGCAGCCCGAGCGCGATGTCGGTCATCGCAGCGGCTCCTGCTCGGCAACCCCGGCGCGCGGCGCGGCCACGGCTAGAACCCCCGGTCCACGAGCGCGCCCGACCGCTCGCGCTCGACGAGCAGCTCACGGCGCAGGCGCAGCGAGATGCGGTCGTAGAGGCGGTCGGCCCAGGCCTGCGTCTCCTGGTCGCGAGCCGCCTCGGAGCCCGCCGCGCCCCCTGCGCCGCCCGCTGCGTTGCCGGCCGTGCCGCCGCCCCCACTCGCCGGCGGTGCGCTCGAGCCGGCCGCAGCCCCCGATCCGGCGCTGGCCGCCGATGACTCCGGCGTGACCTCGAGCTCGTTGACCATCACGGCGCGCGCGACGACGGGCTCCGGGTCCCAGCCCTGGCCCGCCGGCCCCGAGGAGGCCGTGGTAGGTGCCGTGGGACGAAGTGGCACGTGGCTCGCGGGACGTCCGGTGGCGTGGGCGAGCGGCCCGGTCATGGCAGGCCCGACGCGGAGGCCGGCTCCGGGAGGGGCGGTGCGCGAGGCGACGGACCGCGAGACGGTGGGGGTAGAAGGCGCCGACGCGGGGGCCGAAGCGGTCGAAGCCGGAGCGCCCGCGGGCATGGAGGGCACAGCGGGCCCGGGCGCGGGCGGGCCATCGGGATGGCTCGGGGTCATCGGCGCTGACGGGTCGGCCACCGGGTTGGTCCAAGTGAGCCGCGCGGGCGAGATGCCGCCCTGCCCGGGCTCGAACGCGAACGGCGATGCGCCCCCCGTCGTGATCGCGTCACGGAGACTGGGCGCCCAGTCTCCGTCGACCGCGGCCCAGTCGGGGCGGCCCAGTGCGGCGAGGGCGTCGGCCGATGACCGGGCGCCAGCGGCATCGCCTGCGATCTCGGTCTCGGGAGATGCCACCCGACGCAGGACCGAGATCGCGGAGCTCGCCCCGCTGAGCATCGGCCGCAGGCCACCGGCCAGCGGGCTGCGCGCCGGCGTGGGCTCCGCGGATTGCTGGAGCCGGGCGACGGCGGGCGAAGGGCTCGACGGCATGATGCCCGTGGACGACGCATGGGGCACGGGGTCGGGCGGCGTGCCCGCTCCTGCTGTCGCTCGGGCGACGGCCGCGGGGGCCCGGACTGCCGGTGCCGACACGCCGCGCGGCGCGGACAGGCTCGCCTCGGCTGACCCCGGGGCCGTCATCGACGGTTGGCCCGGCGACGGCGCCGCAGAAGGCGCGGACGACGACGACGCGGCCGGTGGGGAGACCGGGACGGCCATCCGCGACACGGTGGGCGTCAACGGGGCGCCGACGCGGATCCGCCGCACCGGCCGGTCGGCCGCGGGCATCGACGGGACCGCAGCCGCCCCGGCCGCTCCCGCGGCTGGGGGCGTGGACGCCGCGTTCGTCCGGCCCGTCTCGCGCGCCCGCGACCGCGCCACGAGGGGCGCGGCGGATCCGGTCGATGCGGCGGCCGGGAGTGAGGACGCGCGAACTCCCGACGCCACCGCTGCGGGTCCGACCAGGCCCACCAGCCCGCTCAC
>JAJYMP010000654.1:9913-17198 GCA_021786915.1 Chloroflexota bacterium | reverse complement strand
CGCGTCGTTCTCGGCGTGCACGCCCGCCGCAGCGTCCTGGAGCACCAGGCCGACCGTGTACTGGCCGACGCGTCGGGGGCCGAGGTGAGCCGGGCGCAGGTGCCCATGGACACGTTCTATGCGCACACCGCGACGTTCGTCGAGGTGCCCCTGGCGGCGCTGCTCCAGCCCGCCCGCAGGACGAAGTCGGCGACGGGCTTCAGGCGGACATTGCCGGTGTTCTCGACCGCGATATCGACGGTCGATTTCCCCACGACGACCTTCTGACTGGCTGACCCGATCGCGAGGCCGGGCAGGCGCGGCCTGGGGGACGGGGCCGCGACTCGATCCGCGTATGAAGGCGGCAGTCAGAAGCGTCAGGCTCGGCAGGACGAGCGGGAGGGCCAGCCACGCGGCGGTGGTCTGGAGGCAGCGGGTTGTCATCGCAATCTCCCCGCGAGCGAGCTGGGGTTCGGGAAACGGGTCGAAGTGGGCGCGGATCGCTCCGGCGACAACGGCGACGACGACCGGGAGCGAGAGCGGCTGCTCGTCGAGCAGGGCAGGTACTCGGCCTCGTACCGGCGTCGCCAGCAGGCCGAGTACAGCCGGACGAGCCGTCCGCCCCGGCTCATGTCGGACGGACCAGGCCGAGTCGGCCCAGCCCGGCTTCGGCCAGCCGCTGCAGCGAGGCCAGTTGGTGCGCCAGCACCTCGCGGCCGCGGGTCGTGATGCGGTACGGCCCGCGGCGGTCCTCGCTCGGCAAGGGCCCGGCGACCTTCAGGCGGGTCCCGGACTACGAGCGGGGGGGCTGGAACGGATCGCGGCCGAGACGATCCCGGCGCTTCGTGCTGGGTCGGCCTGAGCGCTCAGTGCCCGTTCGCGGGTTGACGCGCGAGGCGGCCCCGGGCACCGCAGGCCCGTCCCTCCGCGCCCGCCGCGTTTGACGGAATCGACCGGAGGGCTGATGGTAGGCGGCACAGTCGCCAATTGCGCCGGGCTCTCATTCGCCGGTCCGAAGCGCGCGACGGATCGGATCCCTTCCCGTGGCCCGTACTCCCTTCTCCTACCCTGCCTCGCACATCGTCGTGTGCAGCGACGGCTACTTCGACGTCTATCCGCCGATCGGGCGGTCGGGCGGAGAAAGGCCCGCGTACCGGGGCGAGCTCGCTGAGCTCGGCGCCGGGATCCGGGGCAGCGACAGCCGATTGGCGGTTCGACCGGATTCGGCGGCGCTCGCGCTCGCCGTCGACGCTTGGGCGGCCGTCCACGGCGCCGCCGCGGTGCGCGGAGAGCTCAGCCGAGGCCGCGACGGCAGTGCGCCCGCAGCCTAGGCTATTGGGAGCGGACGGAACGCGTCGTGCATTCGACGACCGCGGACCAGCCCGCACCGTTGCCCGGTCCGGCGTGGTGGCCCCCTGCCACCTGATGCCGCGCCGGACTGGAGGAGAGCGATGACCGATTCACGCTCCCGACCGGCGTCCCCCTCGACCCCCGGAGGCCGCGGTCGACGGTACCGGAGGCACGAGGTCAGCGTGAGCACCGGCGGCAAGCTCGTGCTCGAGGTCGACGGCACGATCCGACACCTCGACGTCGAGGGCTCGACGGTTCGATCCTGGTCACCAAGCGACCCCGACTGGCCGAGCCAGGCCATCCGGTTCGGGCTGCGCCCGGAGCCGACCACCGTCGCGCCCCACGGCCAGCGCGTCCCCAACACTGGCCTGCCGGGAGCGTAGGCACCGCAACGAATCAGGCAGCGGGCTCGTTCACTCCGGTCAGAGGGCCGCCGGCACCGGGCGCACCGAGGTTCGGACCGTCCCCCGATGCCAGAGCGCGAGCGCCCGTGCGCCGATCGCCGCGATCACGAGGAACGCGGGCGTCATGGGCCGCGGACGCGACCGACGAGCCCGGATCGGCTGCCGCCCCGGCCCGTTGGCAAGGCCCCCGGGACGCCCGCCTAGAGGGCGAAGCGGATCATCGCCAGCACCCCGACCACCAGGCAGTAGATCGCGAACGGCGTGAGCGTCCGGGTGGTGAAGTAGCGGGTGAGGAAGCGGACGGAGAGGTAGGCGGCGATGCCTGCGGCGACGCTGCCGGCCAGCACCTGGCCGATGACGCCGTGGCCATTGGGGCCAAGCAGGTCCGGGAGCTTGTACACGCCCGCAGCCATGATGATCGGCGTGGCCAGGAGGAACGAGAAGCGCGCGGCGTCCTCGTGGTCGAGCCCGCGGGCCAGGCCGGCGACCATCGTGATGCCGGATCGGCTGATCCCGGCCAGCAGCGCGCCGATCTGGAAGACGCCCACGATCCCGGCCTCGCGGTACTCCAGGCTGTCCAGGCGGCGGGCGCCCTCGGGATTGAGCCCGTGGGCGACAGCGAGGGCACGGACCTCGGCGCGGCGCCGGAGCCACTCCCCCGCGAGCAGGAGCAGCCCGTTGACGAACAGGAACGCCGCGGCGAGCAGCGGCTTGGCGAACACGGTCCGGAAGGCGTGCTCGAACAGCAGGCCCATGAGCCCGGCCGGGATCGTCGCCACCACCAGCAGCCAGCCGAGGCGGGCGTCCGGCCCCTCCACCCGGCGGCTCCGCAGCGAGCCGACGATGGCGCGGATGATCCGCACCCAGTCGCGCCAGTAGAAGAGCGCGAGCGCGGTCGCCGTGGCCACGTGGAGGCCGACGAGGAAGGCCAGGAAGTACGACTCGGAGGCCGCCTGCGCCGCCACCACATCGTTCCAGCCCAGCAGTTGGGGCACGATCACCGAGTGCCCGAGGCTGGAGACCGGGAACAGCTCGCTCACCCCCTGCAGGAGTCCAAGGATGATCGCCTGGAAATACGACACGATGCCTCCACGTTGACCGGTTTTCGGGCCGGCCTATTCTCGCGGGAAGTTCCTCGGAGCGTGAGAATCCGGGCTCCCGAACCCCTCGGTCCCCTTTCCGTCGAACGGCCGTTGGCGCTCGCACCCGGCTCGGTTCAGGCTCGCCAGGACGGCGTCACCTGACGGGGGAGGCGCGCTGGACCGAGAACGTCACGCCTGGTTGGCTCGATTCCGTGCGTGGCGACCCGATGCCGTGACTGATCGACGAGGCGGCTCCGGCCGTCCGGCACCTGGTCCTCCGCGACCAGGTGTGCCTGCCCGAGGGGGACCCGGCGGTGTCGGCTGCCCTTCAGGATCCCGCCGGGTGGTGGGGCAGACCCGGTCCGGGCTGCGGCCCGGAGTAGCGGGTGCGCAAGTCGGTCGCCAATGCCCGAGGTGCGGTTCCCGACGGGACGATGAGCACGCGAAGCCCGGGGGACGCGACGGCGATCCCGGGACGGGACGGCGTCCGTCAGGCATGCTGTTGCGGAACGCCACATTACGACCGCCCGACCCACGAGGACCACACGTCGATGCCGACCGATGGGACGCCCGAGCCCGCCGGCCCTGCCGCACCCGCCGGCCCTGCCGCACCCGACGACGCGCTGGCCAAGGCGATGGCCGAGCTCCGCGCCGAGCACCCGCCTGCGAACGGCGAGCGCGCAGACCGCTACTGGCTGCGCATGGGCATCGGGCTGGGACTCCGCCAGCCGGGGCGCGCTGCGCCGCTGCTCGGCCGGCTTGAGGCCGGGACGGTCGCGCCCGGGTCCGCGCGACGCGAGGCGGCGGCGGGCGAGGCTGTCGAAGCGGACGAGGCTGTCGAGGCCAACCTTCCGGCTGCCTCCGATCGCGCCGCGACCGAGGGGGCCGGGGCGCCCGAGGCAGGTCCAAGCCCCGCCGACCCGAACGAGGTCCCCGTCTGCTCGCTGCTCCTCGCGCGCGCGTCCCTCCTCCCGCCGTCCGCCGACCCCGAGACGGTCTTCGGCTGGGTGGGGCGGCTGTCCCCCAACGAGATCAGGCGCCTGGGACACTCGGTCACCGAGATGCTGAGCGGCGGCGCGACGCGCGACCTCGAGCGCGGCTTCGGGCTGGCGTGGAGCGCGGGCACGCGCATCCCCCGCGAGGACCTGCGGCGTCTCTTCGGCCGGTTCAGCGAACTCGAGCTGGCGGTCTGCGGCGTGCTCGGCGGTCGAGACCTGCTCTCGATCGCCCGCCCCCCGGAGAGCAGCGTCGGGGCCCTCCTCTCCATCTTCGCCAAACGGTCGAACCCCGCCACCACCGAGGCCACGGCCATCCTAGAGCGCGAGGGCGAGGCGGCCCGGCGCGGGCTGGTGGCAATCTGGAACGCCTGGGTCGCAATGCGCTACCGGGACCTCATCGCGCCGCCCCTGTTCGAGCAGCTCGTGCAGCCCTGGGTCGGGGTGGTGGGCCGCCTCCCCGAGCCGTGACGGGTCCGTCGAGCGGTGGCAGCGGGAGGCTGCGCCACCGCGCCCAGCCGATGCACAACCCCTCCGTGCTGCGTTGCCCCGTCACGTGGGGCGCCGCAGCCCTCGCGTTCTCGCCCTCGGGGCGTGATACTTCCCCGCGCGGCATCGGGAGGATACGGCCGCGACACCCGGCCCATACCAGCGAGGTCTTCCGGTGAAGCACCGCAAGGGGAAGAAGGCCGCTGCGCCGAAGAAGGCGACCAAGCGGATCGCGGCCCTGGAGGCGCGCGCGCGCAGGCTGCAGGCGAAGGAGCAGGCGTTCCTGCTGCTCGAGGGGGCGGCCTCCGAGCGGTTTGCGGCAATCGAGACGCGGGAGCGGGCGGCGGACGCTCGCGAGGCGGCGCTCACGGCGCGTGACGGCCTCGCCAACGAGCGCGACCGGCTGGCAGCGGCGCGCGACGCCTCCGCCAATGAACGGGAGCGCCGGGCGGCCGAGCGCGAGGCGGCCATGGACAGCCGCATCGCGGCCATCGCGGGCAGGCCCGCATCCGGCGTCGAGGAGACCGACGAGCAGGCCCTCGAGCGCGCCCAGCTCGAGGCCCAACTCCAGCGCGCGCACCTCGACGGGCTCACGGGCGCCTACCGGCGCGAGGTGGGCCGGCTGGCGCTTCGCAACGAGATCGAGCGTGCCCGGCGCAGCGACGGCCGGTTCGTCATCGCGTTCATCGACGTGGACGGGCTCAAGGGCGTCAACGACCGCGAGGGCCACGCGGCGGGCGACCGGGTGCTGCGGACGCTGGCCGCCACCATGCGTGCCAACCTGCGCTCCTACGACCCGATCGTCCGCTACGGCGGCGACGAGTTCGTGTGCGGCGTCGCGCAGATCGACGCGACCGACGTGCAGCACCGGCTGGGCGTCATCGACCAGTCGCTGCGCCACGCCACCGGCGTCGGAATCACGGCGGGGCTGGCGGCGATGACGGGCAACGAATCGCTCGAGGAGCTGATCGAGCGCGCGGACGCGGCCCTGCTCGAGGCGAAGCGCTGCCGGCCCAACAACTGACTTGCACCAGACGGCACCCGCCTCGGGACAGCCTCGCGCGGACGGCACCCGATGGGGTAGCGTCCGCGTCATGCGACCGACCCTCCGCGTCCTGTCCGACGACCTGATCGACCAGATCATCGACGAGGCCAAGCGCGTGCTCGCCGAGACGGGCATGGAGATCCGCGGCCCGGAGATGTTACGCCGCCTCATCGCGGCAGGGCTGCCCGCCAACACGTCCGGGCAGCGGGTCCTGTTCCCGCGCGACGTCGTGGAGCACGCGATCGCGGCGGCGCCTTCGTCGTTCACCCTCTACGACCGCGACGGCAGCACCCACGCCGACCTCGGCGGCGACCGCGTCCACTTCGTCCCGGGCTCGTCAGGGCTCAAGTGGCAGGACCACCGGACCGGCGAGGTCCGCCTGGCCGACTCGACCGACTTCGTCGAGTACGTCCGGTTGGCCGACGGCCTCGAGCACATCGCCTACCTCGCAACCGCGTTCTCGACCAATGCCGACATCGAGCCGCAGGTCTCCGACGCCTGGCGGCTGTACATGGCGCTCGCCAACTCCAAGAAGCCCGTCGTCTCGGGCGCGTTCACCGAGCACGGCGTGCCGCGCATGGTGGAGATGCTGCGGCTGTTCCGCGCCGACGCCGACGACCTGCGCGCCCGGCCGAACTCGATCTTCACGATCACCGCGACCGGCAACTTCCGCTACTCGGAGGACTCCTGCCAGAACCTCATCGACTGCGTGGAGGCCGGGATCCCGGTCGAGATCGTGCCGGTGACGCTGATGGGCCTCGTCGCGCCGGTGACCACCGTGGGAGCGACGGTGTTCCACACGGTTGACGTCCTGGCCGGGATCACGATGGCGCAGGTGATCCGGCCCGGGGCGCCGGTGCTGTTCGGGGGCGCTCCCGCCACGTTCCACATGAAGAAGGCCAGTGCGCCGATGGCCGCGATCGAGGCGTTCGCGCTCGACACGGCCTACGTCGCGGTGGGCAAGCGGCTCGGCCTGCCCACCCAGTCGTACATGGCGCTCTCGGACAGCCCGGTGCTGGACGCGCAGGCCGGGGCCGAGACGTTCGGCTCCGCGCTGCTGGCGGCGCTGGCGGGCGTGAACTCCGTCTCCGGCCCCGGCATGCTCGACTTCCTGCTGGTGTTCAGCCTGCCCAAGCTGGTCGCCGACGACGACTGGTGCGGCCAGGCGCTGCGCTTCGTGCGCGAGGTCAAGCCCCTCGACGACCTGCCGGTGCGCGACCTCGTGGACCACCTGCTGGCGGACCAGCACCTCATCATGGCGCCCCACACGATGGCCAACTGGGAGGAGGAGCTGTATCTCCCGTCGCCCGTCACGGTGCGCGACAACCGGGAGACGTGGCTCAAGGCCGGCGGCAAGGACCTCTACGGCCGCGCCTGCGACGAGGTGGACCGGCGGCTGGCCCGATACCGACAGGTGGAGACCGATCCGGCAATCGACGCCGAGATGCGGCGGATCATTCTCGCGGGGCTGGAGGATCAGACGGCCCTGCCGATCCTGCCCGCGGCGCCAGAGCCGATGGCCCACGACACGGCCGGGGGCGATGGGCCAGCGCGCGGCCGGCGGGTCAACGCCCGCCGACGTTCGGGCAGTTAGCGGCGCTCATACCCGACGAGCTCCGCCGCGGCGATCCCCCCGCCTCGATCGTCATCAGCGCCCACGTGTTGGCTGCCCGCGCCATCCTCACCGACATGGAGGGGCCGAACGGCACGCTCTACGGCGTGGTCGGCGATCGACGCCGCCAGCCCAGGCACGACGGGGACGCGGCAGGCCGTCGGTCACCGGACCGGGGGCGCGTCGATGGTCAGGGTGCGTCCCGGGACCATCGGCGGTGCATCCGCCGGAACGTTCCGCCAACGGAAGCGCTCTCTCGTGTAGATCGCCGGCGACTCGATCGGCGTCAGGCAGGAAGAGGCAACCCATGACGTCCCGACGGTTCACGA
>JAJYMP010000654.1:0-9903 GCA_021786915.1 Chloroflexota bacterium | reverse complement strand
CGGCACCAAGGCCCGGGCGGCGACCCTGGGTCTGGGCGCCGTCCTGGTGCTGGGCGCCGGCTCGGTGCTCGCCGCGCCCCAGATGTTCCCGACCGGCTTCGCGAGTGTGCCCGACCTCGTGCGGCACGCCATCGACACCTTCGCCGGCCCGTCCACCCCGGAGCCGTCGGAGACGCCGGACGCGACGGAGCCCACCTCGACCCTCCCGGCGCTATCGGCAGAGCCGACCGACGCCCCCCTGGCGAGCAGTGCCGCCGAGCCCACCGAGACGCCCGAGGCCAGCCAGGCCCCCGAGGCCAGCGAAACGCCCTCGATCGGGAGCCCGGCTCCGGAATCGTCGGACAACCCGTCGGCCTGCCGCTCCGGCCGAGACGGCGGCGATGGCCCGGACGCCGCCTCCGCCACGGGCGACCCGCAGGCCAGCGATGCGCCCGACGCCATGGACAGCGCGGCCCCTGGCGACAGTGCCGCTCCCCTGCCGCCGGCCGACCCGGCCGCCTGCGCGGAGCCCTCAGAGACTCCCGAGGCGAGCCACGTGCCCGAGGGGACACACGCGCCTGACGCGACGCACCGCCCGGACACCAGCCAGTCGCCCGACCAGGGTGGCGACAATCACGGATCCCAAGCCGAGCCGACGCACACCCCCGAGCCGACCGACGCGCCCCAGCAGGGTGGCGATGGCGGCACCAGCAGCGGCGACAACGGCGGTGACGGCGGCTCCGGCACCGGCGACTGATCGAACGCACCGCCAGCTGGGCCGGGGAGCGGCTCCCTCTCCCCGGCCCAGCGCGAGCCTTCGAGCCCGGACCATCGTCACCCGAGGTTCCGCCGCTCGGGTGATCGCCAGCCGGCCATGAGGGCCGCACGATGCACCAGCTGACCCCCACGAGCCTCACCGTTCCGCAGGACCGATGGCCGACATCCCGCTCCCCGACCGATCGCTCGCCGACGCCGTCCTCGCCGGAGACGGCGAGGCCTACCGGCTGCTGGTCGAGCGCGCCTCGAGCACGGTGATGGCGGTGTGCCGGCGCCTGATGGATGACCCAGACGAGGCAGCCGACGTCGCCCAGGACGCCTTCGTCCAGGCGTACCGCGCCCTCCCGACGTGGCGGGGGGACGGCCCGTTCGCAGCCTGGGTCCGGCGGATCGCCATGCGGATCGCCTTCGCGCGGCTTCGCGCCCACCGGACGCTCCCCTTCCCGGACCTCGATCGCGATGACGCCGGCCCCGCGGCAGACGAGGAGGCCGGGCCCGAGCGACTGGCCCTCGGTCGCGAGAACCGGCGCGAGCTGGTGACCCTTATCGCGGGACTCCCCGAGGCGTACCGCCGTGTCGTGGCCCTGCGGTTCGCCGACGAGCTGAGCATCGAGGAGATCGCCAGGGCGACGGGTGTGCCAGAGGGGACCGTGAAGTCGAGGCTCCATCGGGCAGTCGCGCAGCTTCGGCGTCAGCTCGGTTCGGAGCAGGTCGCATGAGCGGCAACGACGGGCGCCCCGGCGCGTGGCTTCCCGACGCGGTGATGACCCGCGTCCGAACAGACCCCGTTCCCAGTGCGAATCGCGCGTTCGTCGCAGCAGTCCGCCGCTGGGCGCCGGTCGATGCGTTCACGGCCCTCGCCACGGCGTGGCGCCTGGCGACGCTCCGGTCGCGACCCGTGCCGCTCGTGACCCGGGTTCGCGCGGCGGCGCTGGCGCTCGGCATGGGAGCCGTCCTCGCCACTTCGAGCGCCGTTGCGCTGGCCGGCGTCGCCAACGTTGCCCGGCAGGTCGCCAGCCTGCCATCACGGACTCCCCAACTCGAGCCTGCGCGACCCGCCGAGAGCCCAGCAGGCTCCTTGGCCCCAGAGCCCTCGGCGCCGCCGGTCCTGGTCATCACGCATGGAGATGGCCTCGAGCGGCCTCACCCGCGAACAGTCGCCACCGCGACGCCGACGCCCACGCCCGAACGCACCGCCGGGCCGACGACACGGCCGGACCAGGGAGGCGACAGCTCGGGCGACGACAGCGGCGACAGCACGCCTCGTCCCACCGTAACGCCGGACGGTCACGACGGGTCCGGCGACAGCGGCTCCGACATCCGCGCCACCACGACGCCGATCGCGTCGTCCTCCCCCACCCCCCAGCCGAGCGACAGCGCGCCCGACGGCGGATCGAGCTCCGGCGACAGCGCGTCCTCGGGAGACTGAGCCCGGCCGCGGACGCAGCCGACCCGGCGGCCGATGCGGGCCGTCGAAGCTGAATCGGGCGGACAGGGCCCGCGGGGCGCGGGCCGCTCGACGCCGCCGGCGTTGAGCGGCCTAAGGCTTGGGCTCCGCGGGCATCGAGGCGAGGAACGCCGCCAGGTCCTCGAACCGGCTGACCCGGATCCGCGGGATCTGGAGGGGTGCGGTCGTGCCGATCAGGGCGACTCCCGGCACCTCGGTGAAGGCATCCGTGTACCCGTCCGTCTGCAGCAGCGCGAGGGCCGCCAACCCGACGTGGCCGCTCGGGTAGACGAAGGTCCTCGGCACGTACGTCGTCCCCTGCGTCGCGAGTCGAGCCTCGATGCGCGCCGCCCCTCCGTCAATCTGCTGGATGAGCGTCGAGCCAGCCAGGTGGGCGACATTCCTGTGGTTGAGGGTGTGGTTGCCCACCTCCATCCCCGCTGCCAGGAGGGCGGCGAGCTGAGGCGAGGTCATCATCGAGCCGCCACCGGCGGCTACCACCGAGAACGTGGCGACGTACCCGTAGCGCTGCAGGATCGGGAGCGCGTTCGTGAAGTTGTCCTCGTAGCCGTCGTCGAACATCACCACGAACGTCCGCACCGGGACGGGCCGGTTCGCGGTCATCGCCGCGCCGAGCTGGCCCGCCGTGATGGTCCGCCAGCCCGCATCGTGGAGGGCGTGCATCTGGGCGTCGAAGGAGGACGGGCTGACGTACAGGCCCGGATACGGCGTCCCCGGGGCCGGGTCGGCGATCCGGTGGTACATCAGGACGGGCACCTGGCGGGTCAGCGGCCCGGCATAGGGGGTCGGGGTGGGGGTCGCGGACGGGGGCACGCTGGCGCCGGGGCTCGGCACGATCGAGCCCGGGGGAATCGAGCCGGCGCTCCCTGGTGACGAGTCCGCGGATCCCAACGGCGACGCGAGGGCCTCGGGGCCAGAGGCGGTGGGCCCAGGCGCAGCCGGCGCAGGCGACAGCCCTGGGCCCTGCCTACCGGGGCCGGAGGTCGCCACCCACGCGAACCCAGCCGCGACGCCGAGCAGCATCACCACCGCCAGGAGCGCGGCACCCGTCCGGACGGTCATGGCGCGACGCTCCCGGGCGCCTGTCGCCGCCAGCGGACGGCGCGACCCGCGCGGCCGCCCGGGAGCCCCGCATCACCGGCCTGACGGCGGCAAGGGGCAGGACTTCGATCGGATTCGGGTTTGGCGAGCAGGAGACACCTCGTTCCTTGGGAGGCGCGATCCTATCGTGCATGCCGTGGAGTCGCCCGCGCCTGTCGGGCGCTTGCCCGGCCGCTGCGCGGACACGTCACTTTGGATCCTGCACGAGGTGCCAATGGCCCGTCACAATGGCTCTTGTCGGAAGGGTCTCGCCGCCCGACCGTAACGTCCCACAGGCGCCGGGGTCTATCCCGCGCTGTGTTCACCGGCCGGTCCTCTTTGCGGCCCGGTCGCAAAGCCCCCGCGGACGGAAGAAGGCAAGGCATTCATGACGACGATCGAGCGCGGGCGTTCGGCAACCGACCCGCAGGTCGCACGCCTCATGGTGGGCGACCGCGAGCTGACGCTGCCGATCGAACCCGCGACCGAGGGCCAGTCGGCGATCAACATCGCGCCCCTGCTCAAGGACGCCGGCCTGGTCACGCTCGACTACGGCTACGCCAACACGGCGTCGACGCGCAGCGCGATCACCTACCTCGACGGCGACAACGGGGTCCTGCGCTACCGCGGCTACCCCATCGAGCAGCTCGCTGAGGGCACCACCTTCCTCGAGGTGGCGTACCTGCTCATCCACGGCGACCTGCCCACGGTTGAGCAGCTGGCGACCTGGACCGACGAGATCCGCCACCACACCTGGATCCGCCTCGCCTACCGGCAGTTCTTCGAGGCGTTCCCGGTCGAGGCCCACCCGATGGCGGTGCTGACGGCGGCGGTGGCCGGCCTGTCCGCGTTCTACCCGGGCGGCGGCAACCCGCACGACGACGCCGACATCCACCTCTCGACGGTCCGGCTCCTGGCGAAGCTGCCCACGATCGCGGCTGCGGCGTACCGGCGGACGCACGACGAGTCGCCGCTGGTCCCGGACGACAACCTCGAGTACGAGGCGAACTTCCTGCGGATGATGTTCGCGGACCCCTCGGAGCCGTGGGCCGTCGACCCCGAGGCCGCGCACGCGCTCCGGGTGCTCCTCATCCTCCACGCGGACCATGAGCAGAACTGCTCGGCATCCACCGTGCGCATGGTCGGGTCCAGCCACGCCAACCTCTACGTCTCGATCACGGGCGGGATCGCCGCGCTCTGGGGCCCGCTCCACGGCGGCGCCAACCAGGAGGTCCTCGAGATGCTCGAGAGCATCGCGGCGGACGGCGGCGACGTGGCCAAGGCCGTCAGGCGGGCCAAGGACAAGGAGGACCCGTTCCGGCTCATGGGCTTCGGCCACCGGGTCTACAAGAACTACGACCCGAGGGCGCGGATCATCAAGGCCGCCGCGGAGCCCCTCCTGACCAAGATGGGCAAGGACGACCACCTGCTGCGGATTGCGCAGGAACTCGAGCAGGTCGCCCTCTCGGACCCGTACTTCATCGACCACAAGCTGTACCCGAACGTCGACTTCTACAGCGGCCTCATCTACCGCGCGCTCGGGTTCCCCACCGAGATGTTCACGGTGCTGTTCGCCATCGGCCGGCTGCCGGGCTGGATTGCCCAGTGGCGCGAGATGGTGCACGACCCGCAGTCGCGGATCGGGCGGCCCCGCCAGCTCTACGTGGGCAGCCAGAAGCGCGACTTCGTGCCGATCGAGCAGCGGTAGGCGAGCCGGACTCGTCCGCGCCCCGCTTGCAATGCGGGTGGTGATCCAGGGTCACCAAATCGGGCGAAACGGCGCCGCAGCACGTCGAATCGGTGAATCTGGCGCACCAAACGCGTGTCTTGGTGTGCTCCAGTCACCATTCGGCGCAGCTTCGTGCCCGCCGACGCTCATTTGGTGACCCTGGCGCACCACGCCTCCGCGGCTGCCGCCTGATCGGCCACCATGCTGGTTGTACCAGCAGGCAGCGTGCGGAGGAGCCATGGGCATCAAGATCGAGAAGGCGGACGCAGTCGCGGTCGTCACCATCGCGAACGGCAAGGTCAACCCGATCGCGCAGGCGATGCACCGGGAGCTGCTGGCTGCCCTGCGCGAGGTCGACGCCGACCCCGCGATCCGCGTCGGGATCCTGACCGGCGCCGGGGAGCGGGCCTTCTCGGCCGGCGACGACATCAAGCACGAGGACCCGGGCTCCGGCTCGGCCCAGACGGACCTCCACAACGCGCTGGGCAGCGGCTCGGCTGGCGACGCGGACGCTCCGCCTCCCGCCTACGACTGGGCCGACGCCGTCATGGCGCATCCCCGAGCGACACCGTTCATCGGCGCGGTGCGCGGCTGGTGCCTCGGCCGAGCGCTCGGCTACCTGCTCGCGCTCACGGACATCCGCGTCTGCGCGCCCGACGCCCCCTTCGGCCTGCCGGAGATCGCCTACGGGATGGGCGGCATGGGCGGCACGTTCCGCCTCAGTCGGCACCTCCCGTCGGTCATCGCGCACGAGATGGCCCTCACCGGCGAGCCCATCAACGCCCAGGAGGCACTGCGGGTCCATCTCGCCAACCGTATCGTCCCGGCCGAGGACCTCCTCGCCGAGGCGCACAGGATCGCCGAGCGCATCGCGCGGCACCCGGCGCTCGCCGTCCGCGTCGAGCTGGCCTCGCTCCATCGCGCGGCGTCGCTCGCCCCCGACGACGCCTACGCCTTCGGCATGGCGCTCTACCGCGCCCAGCGCCTGGCGATGGGCGAGTCGGACGTGCAGGACACGTTCCTCTATCAGGGGCGATGATCCACGCGATGAACGACGGCCGCTTCCGAACCCCCAGCCCCGAGATCCGGCGCACGTCCACGGTGCTGTTCGACGACATGGCATCGCTGCGCCAAGCCCTGCGCGGGTGGCGGGCCGGCGACCGCAACTACTCGACCTACGGCATTCACGGCACCCCCACGACGGCCGAGCTCGAGCGGCAGCTGCTGGCCGGCGAGGGCGGCTCGGGCGTCGAGCTGGCGTCGAGCGGCCTGGGCGCGATCACGATGGCGATGCTCGCGGTCCTCCGGGCGGGAGACCACCTCCTGGTCACGGACTCGGCGTACGGCCCGGCGCGCGAGCTGTGCGCTGACCTGCTGACCGGCCTGGGCGTGGACGTGGAGTTCTACGACCCGCTCGTGGGCGGGGAGATCGCCGCGCTCATCCGGCCCGCCACCAAGCTGATCTGGCTTGAGAGCCCGGGCACGCACACCTTCGAGGTGCAGGACGTGCCCGCGATCGTCGCTGCGGCCCGCGCCGCCGACCACCAGGTGGTGACCGCCATCGACAACACCTGGGGCTCGCCCGGGCTGTTCCGGCCCTTCGACCACGGCGTCGACATCTCGGTGGTGGCGCTGACGAAGTACTGGGGCGGGCATGCCGATGTCCTGATGGGCGCCGTGTTCGCGGACGACGCGCTGCTGCGCCCCGTCCGGGACGCCGCGCGGCTGACGGGGACCGCCGTGAGCGCCGAGGATGCGTTCCTCGTGGCGCGCGGGGCCCGGACCGTGGACCTGCGTATTCTCGAGGCGGGCGAGCGCGCGCTGGTGATCGCGGAGCGCCTGGCGGGCCACCCTCGCGTCGCCCGAGTCCTCCATCCCGCCCTGCCCGACGACCCCGGCCATGCCCTCTGGCAGCGGGACTTCCACGGCGCATCGGGGCTGTTCTCGTTCGAGCTCCGCCACGCCGACGGCTCGCCCGCCGACCAGGCCGACGCCGACGCCCTCACCGACCGCCTGGTCGCCCGCGGCCGCTTCGGCCTGGGCTACTCGTGGGGCGGCTTCGAATCGCTGGTCATGCCGGCGCGCTGGTCCGGCCTTACGCGCACGGTACGGCCGTGGACGGGCGGCCCGCTGCTCCGCCTGTCGATCGGGCTGGAGCCCCTCCACGAGCTCTGGGCGGACCTGGACGCTGCGCTGGCCGAGGATGGAACCGCGGAGTGACGCGCCCAACTCCGATCATCGTCGTTGCCGGGCCGCCCGCAAGCGGCAAGACGACGCTCGCCAGGGCGATCTCAGCGGAACTGCGGCTGCCGTTGATCGCCAAGGACGCGATCAAGGAACGCCTCTACGACGCGCTTGGCCCGGGCGACCGCGAGTGGTCGATGCGACTCGGCCGCGCCACCTACCCTCTGCTCTTCGACTTCCTGTCACAGGAGCTCCGGGCGGACCGGACCGTGGTCATTGACGCCAGCTTCGGCCCGCCCATCGCGAATCGCGAGTTCGCGGCGATCCACCAGCGCTGGCCGTTCGATGCCCTCCAGCTGTACTGCACCGCACCCCGCGACGTCCTCCTGTCCCGGTATGCCGACAGGGCGCCATCTCGCCACCCCGGGCATCTGGACGCCTCGATCCAGGACGAGGTCGCGGAGGCCCTCGCCGACGGTCGCTGGGCGCCGCTCACGCTCCCTGGACGGTGCCTCACCATCGACACTACGGGCCCCGCGGAGGCCACCCTGAAGCGCGTGGTCGCACTGGCGCGCGAGCACCTCGCGGCAAGCCAGGAGCGAGACCCGCGCGACCTCTGACGTGACCAGGCGATCGGCTGACAGCAGGCCGGAATACCCGATAGGTCGCACCGAGCGACGCAGGGTCTACTGAGCCCCGCACGCGGCTGCCCTTCCGCAATACGGCCGTAGGCGGTGCAACGAAGGTCCGCTCGACCCGGTCACGCTCAGCGGCGGTCTTGGATACCGCCCGTGGCGGTGGCACGGCCGGAATCGCTGGTTACCACCGCCGGCAGCGGTATTCCGGGAACGAGGAAGGCTGACGGCCCGGACGCGAGTCACGACAGACTCGCGCGGCGCCGTTGCCCGCACGGGCCATCCCGCCAACAGCCGCTCCGCGCCGGGGCCCCCGCACCAGCGCCGGCCAATTGAGTCAGACGTGACTCGCGGCGAGACGTGACTCGCGGCGAGACGTGACTCGCGGCGAGACGTGACTCGCGGCGAGACGTGACTCGCGGCGAGACGTGACTCGCGGCGAGTGCGACGCCCGCTACTCCCCCATCACCGTGAAGCGGACCGTGCGATCGCGCTCGCGCATGCCGTCGAAGTCGGCGAAGTAGATCCGGCCGAACTCGCCCAGCTCCGCGCGCCCGTCGATCACGGGGATCGTCTCCGACCGCCCCAACAGGACGGAGCGCAGGTGGGCGTCGGTGTTGAGGCTCCACCAGCCCTCCTCGCCCAGCCTGCCTGTGGCGTAGTCGAGGTGCTTCGGCCCGGGATGCAGGTACTGGCCCTCGTGGCGGCACGTGGGGACCAGCTCGGCCAGGTAGTTGACCATGTCCTGGAGGAGGAACTCGACGCCGTCGAGCGTCTGGTCCATCGACTCCTCCTGGATCAGCACCGCGCACGTCGTGTGCTGCGAGTAGACCGTCAGCGTGCCGTTGCGCACCCCTGACGCGGCCACCGCATCGCGCGCCGCCGTGGTGACGTCCTCGAAGCCGGGCTTGTGGAGCGGGAAGTGGAGCGCCGCGCTCGCGTGGTAGACGGTCATCGGGCAGGGGTTCCTTTCAGGGCTCCGTGGGTGTCGGCCCAGGCGCGCGCCTCGGCCTCGAGCATCGCCTTCATCGCGGCGGCGGGGTCCGGCGCGCGGAGGATCCCCGATGAGGCCCCGGTCCCGTCGAGCCCGAGCCGGATCATCCGGTCCACGTCGTCGGGGCCGTTCACCCCGGCGCCCGACATGACCAGGATCTCCGGGTCCACGGCCCTGACCGCGGCCAGCGTCTGCGCGACGAACCCGGCCATGACGTTGCCGGCCGAGACGCCGGTCGCGATGAGGTCGGGCGGCTCGGCGAGGATGATGTCGGGCCCCAGGTGCGCGAGCGCGGCGGCCTCGGCCGGGGTGTCGGCGAAGACGAGCGTGAACAGACCCACGTCGCGCGCCCGCTCGACCGCCTTGGCCAGCGCCCCCAGCGTCATCGGCTTCTCGCTGTGGTTGAGCAGGGTGCCCACGGCGCCGGCGTCGAGGAGCGCCTCGGCGAGCACGCTGCCGACGCCCCGGCCGGGCACCACGGGATCCATGTGCTGCGCGAACACCAGGATCCGGCTGGTCGCCACCGCCACGGCGTGGATGTCCACGGTCTGCGGGTTGTAGACGACCGAGACGCCCAGCGACCGGGCCAGCCGATCCGCCTCGACGGCGAGCCGGACAGCGTCGGCGCCCCAGCAGTATCCCTTGAGCCCGATCTCGAAGACCGGCGGCCGGATCCTGACGCGGTCCATCCCGGCGGCCTAGACGACCACGGCCTCGATGCCGAGCATCTGGGCCAGGTGGAGCAGCTGGTTGGTCCAGCGCCCGTAGGCGGCGCCCTGGTGGTGGGTGGCGCCGGCGCGGAGCCAGGCGTCGCACCACTCCGCGATCGAGAGCGTGTCGTGGCGGAACAGCGTCTGGGGGGCGCTGATCTCGCGCGGCGGGAACGGCAGCAGCTCGCCCTCGCTGATCACGAACCGCCACTCGTTGAGACCGGTCGTCACCACCGAGAGGTTCGTGATCGGGCCCGGCCGGAAGGCGAACTCGACGCCGGGGCCGCAGCCGTGGACCCCGTGGCGGGAGAGCGAGTGCCTCCCTTTGACCACGCGCCCCGGGCCCA
>JAJYMP010000726.1 GCA_021786915.1 Chloroflexota bacterium | reverse complement strand
GTCGCTCGGGTTCGACTTCGCCTGCAAGGACCTCGGCCGCCGCGTCCTGCCCGCCGCGGGCACGTACACGATCGAGCTCTACACCGACGGCACCGCCACCGGTGCCTACGCCTTCGAGCTCCTCGGGGTGCCGGCCGTCGCGGAGACGGCGATCGCCCTCGGCGACTCCGTCAGCGACGCGATCGGCCAGGTCGGCGCATGGCATCGCTACACGTTCGCCGGCCGGGCCGGCCAGGTCGTCTACCTCGATGGCCAGGGGTCCTGCGTCGACGGGCTGCTCTGGCGCCTCATCGGTCCGAACGGCGAGTCGCTCGGGTTCGACTTCGCCTGCAAGGACCTCGGCCGCCGCGTCCTGCCCGCCGCGGGCACGTACACGATCGAGCTCTACACCGACGGCACCGCCACCGGTGCCTACGCCTTCAAGCTCCGCTCCGGTACGTGACGAGTCGGCGATTTCGGGATCGACCTGGGATCGGCGCGGGGGCCGCGTCGAGCAGGCGGGCAATGAAGCGGTCGATCGCGACGACTAGAACTAGATGGACCTGGTTGGATCAGACCGGCCATCCTGGACGGGCATCCGGTTTGATGCCACCTGCGAGTTGGCTCCATGGCTGGTCACAGCGTGCCAGACCAATCGGTCGCACAACTCGTCGAACGGGATGCCGGCAGCCCTCGCTGCGTCAGGAAGAAGCGACAGCTCGGTGAGTCCTGGGACCGTGTTGATGTCCAGCACCCACGGCACGTCCGCGTCGTCAACGATCATGTCAACGCGCGCCATCGACGCGTGGGTGATCTCAAGGGGCGGGAGGACGCGGATCTCGGGGGTCGCCAAGATCCCCGTCGTGATCTCCATGCCCCGCACGAAGCGTTCTGTTCATTGTGCTCGGCGTCGGCGCTGGCCATTTGGCTGGCGCCGGCGCCCGACGCTTCCTCGCACATGTCGCACTCCGCCGGTCGAGGTGATATGAGGGATTCGGCGTGATGCGACTGACGGGTTTCATCCTCGCACTCACCCTGAGTGGCTGCGCCAGCCCGACGCAGACTCCCACGGCGACTTGGCTGGATCGGGTCCCGACGCCGGATCCGTCCCTGATGCAGCGGGCCGTCGTCAGCCGAAGCGACGACTCAGTGACGCTCCGTCCCGTCTCCCCTCGGGGCGCGGCCGTCGGCGTGTCGTACGCCTTCGACATGCCGCATTGTGGGATCAAGTCGCCGATCGACGTGGACGGCAGTTTCTGGGACGCGGTGGGCGTCGACCCGATGTCGGTCGAGTTCGATGGACGCCCCGGAGCGATCCGTCTCACTAGCGCCGATATCGCGACCTTCACCTCGTCAGACGGGCGCAACCTCGACCTTGTCCGTCACGTGGGGGTCAAGACGTTCCACTATTGTCAGTAGGAGCAGGTCACGGGAGCCGTCCACGACAGGCGCGCACGCGGGGCATCGACCTGGGAGGTGGTGCCGGTGTACCTCGTCAGCTGGATCGTCGGGCTCGCGGTCTTCGTCGGGATCGTGCTGGGCCTGTTCGTCCTGATCACGCGGTCCACTCGCTGGGCGTTCGGTCCGCGGCGGCGCCTCGGGACCGATCTGGCGATGGAGGTGCTCCGGGGCCGACTGACGCGCGGCGAGATCACCGACGCCGAGTTCGCGGAGGCGGCGCGGATCCTCGGGGCCACGAGCGATCGGGCGCCTGCACCAGGAGCGCCCGGCGCGTCCGTCCGGCAGCCCTGGCCATTCGGGTTCCGGATCGTGCTGTTCGTGCTCGGGTGCCTGGCCGTCCTGTCACTGATGATCGCCGCGCTGTTCGTCGGTGCGCCGCGTGGCTGACCCGGGCCAGCTCTCGGCCTGGGCCCGCACGATCGGGACCCTGCTGCCTTCGACGGTACCCGCTGACCCGCGGCCCGGGATCGTCACGGCGCTGCGGGTCGTCCTCGGCCTGTGGGCGCTGCTACTCGCCGTCGAGCTCGTGGTGATCCTGGCGACCTTCACCCCTGGCCGGGCCGTCCCCGACGGCGCCGCCGTCGCCCTCGGACTTGGTGGGACGCTGCTCGCCTTCCGAGGACTCGCTCGCGGGCAGCGGTGGGCGCTTCGGTATGCCGTCGCGATCCTGCTGGTTCTCTTCGCCGAGGGCATCTGGTCGGTGATCGCGCCGGCCGTGCCCGGCACGATCACGATCCCGGTGGGCTCGATCCTGGCCGCGGCGCTGCTGCTCCGGTGCCGCTCCTCACGGGGCGCGCTCGCCGGTGTCGGGAGGCTGCCGGGTAACGGACTGCGGCTGGGATCACCGACTCCGGCAATGGTTCCGGGTCATCGGCGCGGAAGACCACATCGGGCTGACGCCGCCCTGTGTGGCCAGCCCCTGACACGCAACGAGATGCCTGCTCAGATGCACGCCATTCGGTACCGCCTGGCCATGATCTTGCTCGCTGCGTCGGTGGTCGCCTCCTGCGCCGGGGCGGCCCCCTCGAACGGGCTCGCATACGTCGCGAACCTCAGTACCTCCGAGGCGTCGTTTCACTGGCAATCACCCGGATTGCTCGGGACGCCGCTGCTCGGCGGCTCGGGGACCGAGCCGATCCCGGCGTGCGAGACGTACCTCCGCGGCTTCGCGCCGGGGAACCAGCGGATCACGGTCTCGAGCGCATCGTCGAGTCGGTCGTTCGATCTCGTGGCCCCTTCCTCGGGGCAGCGCGCCCTCTGGTTGGTGATCCGACCGGGCGGTGAGATCGAAGAGACGACCGCGATCGAGGCCCCGGCAAGCCCATTCTGCGTTCCCTGACGCCGGCCGGAGTGTCGGCTTCCTGACGCGTTCCGGCCGGCTCCTGCGGTAGCATCCGGGGGCCCATGCCCCTGCCCGCCGACGCCACCACTGCCCTCATCCACGCCCGCGGCCTGACGAAGCGGTTCGCGGCGTTCACCGCCGTGGACGCGATCGACTTCGACGTCGCGCCCGGTGAGGCGTTCGGCTTTCTCGGGCCGAACGGCGCCGGCAAGACGTCGACGATGCGGATGATCGGCTGCGTCTCGCCGGTGACGG
>JAJYMP010000180.1 GCA_021786915.1 Chloroflexota bacterium | reverse complement strand
CGATCTAGGTTGTGCTGATGCAACTGGTCCAAGGCTTCATGGTTGCCAAGGCGTTGCAGACCGCTGCCGAGCTCGGGATCGCCGACCTGGTGGCACAGGCTCCGAAGACGGCCGAGGAGCTGGCGACTTCAACGTCCACGGACGCGCGTTCGCTGCTGCGCTTGCTGCGTGGGCTCGCCAGCCGCGGCATCTTCCGCCAAGACGAGACGGGCCGATTCCAGAACACACCACTGTCGGAAGCGCTGCGCAGCGACGCGCCGATGTCAGCGCGTGACTACGTCATCTACGCAGTCCACGACGGGAACGTCCTGGCCTGGACACAGCTGATGTCGGTGCTACGAACAGGCGAGCCGTCGTTCGCGGCCGCCAACGGCACCGATGTCTGGGGCTACTTCGAGCAGCACCCCGACGTGGGGGAACGGTTCAACCGGGCGATGACCGCCCTGGGCGCCGGAAACATTCGGCTGGTCGTCGATGCCTACGACTTCAGCCCGTTCACGACCATCGTGGATGTCGGCGGAGGGGAAGGCACGCTGCTGGCGGCCATCCTCGCCCGGAACCCCGCCGCGCGAGGGATCCTCTTCGACCTCCCTGCCGTCGCAGACAGCGCCCGGCGCTACCTGGCCTCCCAGGGCCTCGACAATCGCACTCAGGTGATGTCGGGCAGCATCTTCGGATCGATCCCCGCCGGCGGCGACGTCTACATCTTGAAGAACGTGTTGCACGACTGGCCCGACGACAAGGCGCTCCTGATCCTCGAGCGGTGCCGGGCCGCGATCCCCACCCACGGCAAGCTCGTCATCGCTGACGCGGTGATGACACCGGGCAACGATCCTCACCCTTCGAAGTGGTTCGATCTGCACATGATGGTGGCGCTCGGAGGACGCGAGCGCACGGAGGAGGAGTTCAGGACCCTGCTCGCACGGGCCGGATTCGAGCTCACGTCCGCCAAACCGTTGCCCGCGCCGATCGGAATCGTCGAGGCAGTTCCTCGCTGACCGCCGAGCCACGCCCTGAGAGGGCGTCTGATGTTAGCTCCCGGCGACTGTCGAACGGTGGGCGTCCTCGCGGCGCCCTCGGCCGACGTCACGGCGTGGCGTCGGCTCGCTTGGACATCCGCCCACCTGCGCGCGCCAACGCCTCGTGACGCGCCTCGGCAAGCGGACCCGAGCATGTGGTCGTGGGAGACCCGGCCGACGTCAGGTGTCGTCGGCGCCGGCCGCCGTCGTCCGACACCTCGACGTAGGCGCAGTCCCAGTCCTTCTCGAGCTGGTACCAGGCCCAGAAGTCGAGGGTGACGGGGCCGCTGACGGTGCGCAGATCGAGCGAGCGGGTCAGCGTGGCGTCCATGCCGTCACCCCGGCCGCTGAACCAGAAACCGTTGCCCGAGTGCGCTGACGTCGGCACGAGCTGCACCTCGGGAGAACCGCTGAGGGCCACCGTCTCCCCGGGCCGCGGGTCCGAGATGAGGTACGTCTTCCAGCCGAGCTGATGAACCTGCCCGGACTCACTCGCGCCGAACGCCAGCGAGGGTGAGCGCTCGGCCGGGCCGGTCGCGCGAGCGCCGTCCGACGGGCGCAGCTCGCCGGTCACGTTCGCCACCAGCCAATCGGCGAACAGGTCGTCGAACTTCCCGGAGGAGCGCTCGGCGAGCGGCCGCGCCAGCGCGTCCACGCCCGGCAGCTTCTGGTCCAGCAGCGGCCTCACGGTGCCCAACCCACCGAGACGCGACAGGGCGTAGAGCAAGAACGCCGCCGCGGCGGCGTAGTGGGTTTCGCCATCCTGCTCGACGGAGAAATCATTGAGCTGGACATCGGGCAGCGAAACGGGCGTCCACGGCAACACGCCGGCCGTCTGCACGACCGAACGCGCCACTTCCGACATGCCCTCGTTGAACCAGGCGTCCGCGTGCGGGTTGCGAGCGTAGTGCACCAGGTGCTGGAGCTCGTGGGCCGCAAGCCCCGCCCACTGCGACCGCGACGCCGGGCGTACCGACGACTCGAGATAGAGCATCGACCGCTCGTTGGAGTAGCGGTCGATCGATCGTGGCAGATAGTCGGTGCCCGTTACGTAGCCACCCACCCCGTTGAGCGGCGCGACCAGGATGGTCACGTGCGGGTCTCCATCCGGGCCCGCCAGCGGTGGACCCCACCAGCGGGCAACGGTGGGATAGACGTCGGACTCGAAGATGTCGAGGGCCGACCGCGCCTCCTGATCGCTCCATCCAG
Source organism: Chloroflexota bacterium (assembly GCA_021786915.1). Next base: position 810 of record JAJYMP010000180.1, on the reverse strand, counting down.
ACAACGTGGTCGTGTAGAGATAGGCGTGTTCCGACACGGCTCGGAGCTGCGCGCGGACCGGCTCCACGGATGGCGGCTCCGCGAGCAGGAGGAAGAACTGTGCCTGCTCGCCCGCCTGCCGCCCCCCGACCGGCGCGGGCGTCACCGGCGTGGGGGTGGCGCCGCGCAGACGCTCGGCGAGGGCGACCGGGTCCGCTGGCGGCGGCACGGACTGGGGCAACGTCTCCGCGGACCCGCGACCCAAGCCAGGGCTCGGTGCCGCGGCGACGGGGGACGGGGTCTCGGACGGGGTGGTGGTAGCAGTGGGCGCCGCGCGTCCGCCGTCACACGCCGCGACCAGCAGCGCGACGGCCAGCAGCCAGGCGGCGCGAGGTCTCAAGCGTTGGCTAGCCCCAATACCAGTAACTTAGGGTGGAGCGAGGACCCGGACTGCGTCGGCCGGTGAGAGGGTCGGGCAGGGCCAGCCCCGGTGAACGGCGCGCTTGACGCCGAACTTCGACATCTTGCGCTTCACCACCCGGGCCGCCGCGCGCAGGCGGCGGGGCGGGAGCAGGCAGGCCAGGATCTCGCCGATGGCCCGTCGCACGGCACGCGCCAGTCCGACGCCCCCGGACGACCCCTGGCGCACGCTGCGCCGGGCGGCGTGGAGGGCTCGTGTGAAGGAGAGCCGGTCGGGATCGAGGTGGTCGTCGTCGGCGGCGGCCGCCAGGAGCGCCCGCAGCGCGTAGTGCACGCAGCAGAACCCCCAGGCCTCCTGGTAGACGCCCTCCACCGTGCGCGAGCGCAGCACCAGGCGTGGCCCCCGCTGGT
>JAJYMP010000550.1 GCA_021786915.1 Chloroflexota bacterium | reverse complement strand
CGACTGGCAGGTGGTGACCGCTCGGCGCCCGACCGAGGCCGAGTGGGCCGACCTGGTCCTCGCGTGGCGCGTCTGCGGGCGCACGACCTCCAACGCGATCGTCGTCGTCACGGCCGGCCAGGCCGTAGGCGTCGGCGCCGGCCAGCAGTCAAGGGTGGTCGCGGCCGAGCTGGCGGTGGCGAAGGCGGGCGAGCGCGCCGCCGGCGGCGCGGCGGCGTCCGACGCGTTCTTCCCCTTCCCCGACGGGCTGGCGGTGCTCGCCCGTGCGGGGGTGGCGGCGGTCGTGCAGCCGGGGGGGTCCGTGCGCGACGCCGAGGTGGTCGCGGCGGCCGACGAGGCGGGGGTCGCGATGGTCACGACCGGCGAGCGCCACTTCCGCCACTGATGGCCATCCTCCTCGACGGCGAGCGCGTCGCGGCCCGGGTACGGGCCGAGGTGGCCGACCGCGTCCAGCGGCTGCGGGCCGAGGGCGTCCGGGTCGGGCTCGGCACGGTGCTCGTGGGCGACGACGTGCCCAGCGCGAGGTACGTGGCCATGAAGCACGCGGACTCCGCCGAGGTGGGCATCGCCTCGTTCCACGAGCACCTACCGGCGACGGCCACCCAGGCCGACATCGAGGTGGTGATCGCACGGTTCAACGCCGATCCGGCCGTCCACGCCTACCTCGTCCAGCTGCCGCTCCCCGGAGGGCTCGACGAGCAGCGGGCGCTCATGGCGGTCGACCCCGACAAGGACGTCGACGGGCTGCACCCGGTCAATCTCGGCCGACTCGTCATGGGCCGACCCGGTCCGCTGCCGTGCACGCCCGCCGGCATCGTCGAGCTCCTGAGCGCCCACGACGTCCGGGTGGAGGGTCGCCACGTGGTCGTGATCGGGCGCGGGCTCACCATCGGCCGACCGCTCGCACTGCTGCTCTCGATGAAGCGGCCCGGCTGCAACGCGGCCGTGACGGTGGTCCACACCGGCGTGGCCGACCCGGCGGCGCTCGTGCGCCTGGGTGACGTCGTGGTGGCCGCGGCGGGCCGCCCGGGGCTGGTCACGCCGGACATGGTGAAGCCCGGCGCGGCGGTGGTGGGGGCGGGCACGAGCTGGGCGGGGCGCCGCCTCCTGTCGGACCTGGCCGACGGGGTCGCCGACGTGGCCGGCTGGATCACGCCGCGGATCGGCGGGGTCGGGCCGATGACCCGGGCCATGCTCCTGCGCAACGCGGTGGAAGCGGCCGAGCGCCGCTCGTGAGCCGGCCGGCCGCCGTAGCATTGGCCCGGATGACCAGGATCTCCGACCTGCTCGCGGCCGGCAAGACCTACTCCTTCGAGTTCTTCCCGCCGAAGAGCGACGCCGAGCAGGCCACCCTGCTGCGCACGATCCGCGACCTCGAGCCCCTCCACCCGTCGTGGGTGTCCGTGACCTACCGTGGCGGCCCGGCGTCGCGCCGGCGCACGTTCGACCTGGTGACCGGGATGCACCACGCGACGTCCCTCGTGCCCATGGCGCACCTCACCTGCGTGTCCCATTCCCGCCTGGAGCTCGCGGAGATCCTTGTCGACTATCGCAAGGCGGGCATCGAGAACCTGATGGCGCTCGGGGGCGATCCCCCGGTCTCTCCCGACGAGGGTCCGGGCGAGGTCCGGTACGCGCTCGAGCTGGTGGAGCTGGCTCGGGCGATCGGCGGCTTCTCGATCGGCGTCGCCGCCCATCCCGCCGGGCATCCCGCCGCGCCGGACATCGAGACCGACCGCGACCATCTCGCGGCGAAGCTGTCGTTGGCGGACTTCGCCGTCACGCAGTTCTTCTTCGACGTGGACCTCTACCGGCGCCTCGTCGAGGACCTCGAACGGCGCCGGCTGGAGAAGCCCGTCGTGCCGGGGATCATGCCGGTCACGTCCCTCACCTCCGTCCCCCGCATGGCCCAGATGGGGTCCCCGGTCCCAGCGTGGGCCGTCGAGCGCCTCGAGCGCGCCGCCGGGCGGGGTGGCGCCGACGCCGTGCGCGCCGAGGGCATCGCGATGGCGACCGAGCTCTGCCAGGCGCTCCTCGACGCCGGCGCGCCGGGGCTGCACTTCTACACGCTCAACCGCTCGACGGCGACCCGGGAGATCTACCGGGCGCTCGGGCTGGCCCCGACGCTGAGCGCCACGGGCTGAGCGCCGCGAGCCGGGCACCGCGGGCCGCGGGCCGCGGGCCGGGCGCCGCGACCCCCGGATTGCCGCACACCCGCCGTGCCGCCGTAGGCTCGAGCCATGGCTGAGAAGATCACGATGGGCCCCGACGGGGCGTTGCAGGTCCCCCGGGAACCGATCATCCCCTTCATCGAGGGCGACGGGATCGGTGTGGACATCTGGCCCGCGGCCAAGCTGGTGCTCGACGCCGCGGCGGCGAAGCACGGGCACCGCATCGAGTGGAAGGAGGTGCTGGCGGGGCAGAAGGCGTTCGACGAGACCGGGGACTGGCTCCCGGACGAGACGGTCAGCGTCTTCCGGGACTATCTGATCGGCATCAAGGGCCCGCTCACCACCCCGATCGGCGGCGGCTTCCGGTCGCTCAACGTGGCGCTGCGCCAGATCCTCGACCTCTACGTCTGCCTCCGCCCGGTCCGGTGGTTCGCCGGCGTGCCGTCCCCCGTGAAGCACCCGGAGCTCGTCGACATGGTGATCTTCCGCGAGAACACGGAGGACATCTACGCGGGCCTCGAGGTCCAGGAGGGCACCGAGGAGGCCAAGCGGATGATCGCCCTCCTGCACGACGAGTTCGGCTGGGACATCCGTCCCGACTCGGGCATCGGGATCAAGCCGATCTCGATCACCGGATCGAAGCGGCTCATCCGCGCCGCCGTCCGCTACGCCCTCGCACGTCGGCGGGCGTCGGTCACCCTCGTGCACAAGGGCAACATCCAGAAGTTCACCGAGGGCGCGTTCCGTCAGTGGGGGTACGACCTCGTCCGCGAGGAGTACAGCGACGTGGCGGTCGGCTGGGACGACTGCGGCGGCCACCCGGGCGGCAAGCTCCTCGTGAAGGACGCGATCGCGGACATCACCTTCCAGCAG
>JAJYMP010000605.1 GCA_021786915.1 Chloroflexota bacterium | reverse complement strand
GCTGATCGCCGCGGCGATCCGCGGGCCGGCTGCCGTTGCGCAGGCGTGGACCTCGGCCTCATGGGGCCACGACAACGACATCTCGTACGCGAGCTCCCGCACGCCGGGCGCGACCCTCGCGCTCGACCCCGACACGGCGTCCGGCGGCTACTACCGCTCCCTCGTCCGGGCCCCGGGCGGTGCCCGCCCGCACTCGGCTGCACCAGGCCCCATCCCGGGTACCGTCCCGGTCGGGCTGCCGTCGCTCGCCGCCGCCGGCACCTCGTTCGGCGCCGCCGTGGTGAGCGGCGCGGTCACGCCGGGCAAGACCACGACCGTCGCGCTCCCGGTAACGCGGGCCGCGTCCGCGCTGCCCGCCTCGATGCTGGTCGGGGTTCGCTGGCTGCCGCTGGTCCAGCCCGGCGGCAGCTCGGTCGCCAGCACCGACGACGGGCTGGTGGTGGGCGAGGCCGGCGCGGATGTCGTCGAGACGGCGACGGCGTCGCGCAAGGGCTCGTCGCTGGAGCTCAAGATCGACGCACCCTCCGCCCCCGGCACCTACGTCGTCCTGATGACCCTCGAGGCACTCGACGGCACGCCCTATGACGTGGCCACCCAGGCGCTGCTCCGGCCGTTCACGGTCGTCGTGCCCAAGCCCATCGACCTGCGAATCACCACCACGTCGCTGCTCGCCGCACAGCGAGCGACGCCCGTGCACCTCGACGTGGTCCTGGCCAACACCGGCGCGCAGCCCTGGGGCTCGCCGCTGTACGCGCCAATCTGGGCCGACCCGGCGCTCGACCCCGCACTGGACCGCTCGTTCTCGCAGGTGCTCACGCTCGACGCCACGTGGCTCGACCTCGTCGGCGGGACGGCGACGCCGGCCGCCTCGTACCCGCTCCCGCGCGGACTGGGCACTCCCGGCGCCGTCGCGAGCGTCGCGATGGACCTCCTCGCGCCCCCGACGTCCGGCTACTACGAGCTGGCCCTGTCGCTGGGCGTCCGGGGCAGCCTGGGCGACTTCCCGCGGGACCCGCTCCTCGTCCCCGCGTTGATCAGCCTCGACCGCCCCGCCGCGGACCAGCTGCCCGAGCCGCCTTCGCCCGAGGCGCGAGGAGGTCCATCGCCCGCGCCCACGCCACTCCCGAGCCGAGCGCAGGCGAACTAGGACCACGGCGAGGAGCCGCGGGCGCGCCGACGCTATGTCGTGAGGACCGTCTCCCCGCCCATCAGGTAGCGGTCCACCCCTTCTGCGGCCATCCGCCCCTCCCGGATCGCCCACACCACAAGCGACTGCCCGCGAACGCAGTCTCCCGCAGCGAACACGCCCGGCACGCTCGTCATGCGGTCGGGCCCGCTGCGCACGTTGCCCCGTGCGTCGAGCTCGCAGCCGAAGGCACGCGGCAGCGCGGGCTCAGGACCCAGGAAGCCCATGGCGAGCAGCACCAGGTCGGCGTCGATTGTCTGGGCCGTCCCCGGCACCTCGCGCAGCTCCGGCCGCCCGTCGGCACCCTTGCCCCAGGACGCCTCGGCGATCTCGATGCCGGTCACGTGCTCCTTGCGGCCGATGAACCGGCGGGTCGTCGTCTGGTAGCGGCGCGGATCGGCGCCCCACAGCGCGGCAGCCTCCTCCTGGCCGTAGTCGAGCTTGTACGTCTTGGGCCACTCGGGCCACGGGTTGCCGGGCTGGCGCGTGTCGGGCGGCCGCGCGAGGATCTCGAGCTGGCGCACCGACGCCGCGCCCTGGCGGATCGCGGTGCCCACGCAGTCGGTGCCGGTGTCGCCGCCGCCGATGACCACCACGTGCTTGCCCGCCGCGTCGATCGGCGCCTCGGCGTCCGCGCCTCCGTCGAGCAGTCGTCGCGTGTTGCCCCGCAGGTAGCTCATCGCGAAGTGGATCCCGCCGAGCTCGCGGCCCGGGATCGGCAGGTCGCGCGCGAGGGTCGCGCCGGTGGCGAGCACGACCGCGTCGTAGTCGGCGACGAGGCGCTCGGCGCTGACGTCCGCCCCGACGGTCACGCCGGTGACGAAGTGGACGCCCTCGGCCTCCATGAGCTCGGTCCGGCGCTGGACCACGCCCTTGTCGAGCTTCATGTTCGGGATCCCGTACATCAGCAGGCCGCCGATCCGCCCCGCGCGCTCGAACACCGTCACCCGGTGGCCAGCGCGGTTGAGCTGGTCGGCGGCGGCGAGCCCGGCAGGCCCGCTGCCGATCACGGCCACGGCGAAGCCGGTTCGGGTGAGCGGCGGGCTGAGCGTGATCCAGCCCTCGTTCCACGCCCGGTCCGCGATCTCGGCCTCGATCATCTTGATCGCCACCGGGTCGCCGCTGATGCCGACCGTGCACGAGCCCTCGCAGGGCGCGGGGCAGACGCGGCCGGTGAACTCGGGGAAGTTGTCGGTGAAGTGGAGGCGGATGCTCGCCTCCTGCCACTGGCCCCGGTAGACGAGGTCGTTCCACTCGGGGACCAGGTTGTTGAGCGGGCAGCCCGACGCCATGCCGCTGATCAGCGTGCCGGTGTGGCAGAACGGGACGCCGCAGTCCATGCACCGCCCGGCCTGCTCGGCGAGCTCGAGCACCGGCAGGTGCGGGTGGTCCTCGCTCCAGTCGCGGATGCGCTCCAGCGGCGGGCGCGCGGGCATCCCCCGGCGCGCGTCGTCGAGGAACCCGGTCGGCTTGCCCATCAGGCGCCGCCCACCCGCGCGAGGTCCGCGGTGTTCTCGGTGAACGCGGCCATCTCGGCCTCCTCGGGCGGCAGGCCCGCGGCCAGCATCCGGGCCTGGGCGTCGAGCACCCGGCGGTAGTCGTTGGGGATGACCCGCACGAAGCGGGCGGCCGAGGCCTCCCAGCCCGCCAGCAGCTCCGCGGCGCGCGCAGACCCGGTGAGCTCGCGGTGGCGCTGCACCAGCCCGCGCACCTCGTCGGCCTCGGCCGCGTCGAGCGGCTCGAGCGCCACCATCTCGCGGTTGGCCCGCCCGGCGAACCCGCCGTCCCCGTCGTGGACCCAGGCGATGCCGCCGCTCATCCCGGCCCCGAAGTTGCGCCCCGTCCGGCCGAGCACGACGACGCGGC
>JAJYMP010000706.1 GCA_021786915.1 Chloroflexota bacterium | reverse complement strand
AGCGTCTCGCGGGGGTCCTCGGCGGCGCCGACGATGGCGGTTAGCTTGGCCTCAACGATGGTCTTGGTGCGGTTGAAGAGTCCCATGGCATTCCTTTCCTTGTCGGGGGTCAGCAGCAGCCGCCGTGGTGACGGTGCTCGGAGTGATCGGGGTGGCCGGGCTCCTGCTCGCCCGGCCGCCGTGGGGCGCCGGGCGGCGTGTCCACGGCCGGGTGGTCGTCGTGCCGCCCGGCCGCGGACGTGGCCCCGGGCGCCCCGTCGAGGGGCATGCCCCACATGGGGTACCAGCGCGCCTGGTCGGGCTCGACCGGCATCTCGCGGCCCAGGGCCGCAGCGAGCTGGAGCTCGCGGGCGTTGTCGCGCGCGCCGTCGCCCGGGCCGGGCACGAACGGGTAGAACGCGGCGCGCTTGAAGTTGTAGAGCAGGTACGCCGGGCGTCCTGCCGCGTCGCGGAACCCGAAGGCCGCCGAGAGCACCTGGTCACCGAAGCCGGCGTCGCGCAGCTCGATGCTGATCTGGTAGGCGTTGGCCACGAGGTCTGCCAGCTCAGGATCTGTGACGACCACCCATGCGTAACCGTAGGCGTCCGACCGCCGCGTGACCGTTGCACCCGTCTCGCGGCCCGCCAGGTCGAGGAGCCGCGAAAGGTCGGCGTCGGCGTCGCGGTACGCCTGCGTGTCGATCGGCCGGATCACGATCCCGGCCTGCCCGCTCGCCTGGAGGCCGAGCTCGGCGCCGAGGGTGATGGCAGCCGACGAGAGCGCGACGAGCTGCTCGTCGCGCGACCGCTCAGGCCGCGTGCGGCCGAGCAGGGCGTCGAGCAGGCTCATCGTGCGAGCTCCGCGGCCTCGAGCCGCCGGAGCTGATCGAGGCGGGCCTCGAGCGAGGGGTGGGTGGACAGGAGCCCGGCCAGCGACTGGCGGCTGAAGGCCGGCACGATGAGAAGGGCGGCGCCGGGCTCCACCGTGCGCAGGTCGGCGTCCGGGATCCGGCCCAGCGACCCGCTGATCTTGACCAGCGCCGACGCCAGGTCGGACGGCGCGCCAGTGACCACGGCCGAGCCGCGGTCGGCGGCCAGCTCGCGGTAGCGCGACAGCGCGCGGATCAGGACGAAGCTGACGAGCCAGACGCCGAGCGAGACGAGGTACACGACCACGATGCTCGGGCGGCCCTCGCCGTCACGGTCCTCGCCGCGCCCGAGGCCCAGCCAGAACCCCATCTGGACGATGAACGAGGCGACCGTGGCGAAGACCGCGGCCATCGTCAGGACTGCCGCGTCGCGGTGGAGGACGTGGCTGAGCTCGTGAGCGAGCACCGCGTCGAGCTCGGGACCGTCGAGCCGGCGCAGGATCCCCGTGGTGACCGCGACGACCGAGTGGTTGGGGTCGCGCCCCGTCGCGAGCGCGTTGGGGACATCGGATTCGATGATCGCGACACGGGGGACCGGGAGGTCGAACTGCGCCGCGAGGCGGCCGACGCGGTCCACGAGGTCGGGCGCCTCGGCGCGCGACACCTCGCGCGCCCCCATCGCGGCGAGCACGAGGCGGTCAGAGTAGAAGTACTGCACCACGGCCAGCCCCGCGACCACGGCGCCGATCAGCACGAAGCTCCCGCCGGCGGCCCAGAGCACGGCCACGAGGACCGCGTACACGGCGGCGAGGAGAAGGACGGTGACGCCCATCCGGACCGTGAGCCCGGGGTCGCCCGGGAGGGTCCGGCCACCGGTACGCCGCACCATTCGGCTAGCCATGCTATGCCGGGATTGAGGAGGGTGTTTGCATAGGACCAGGCTCGCCCTCACCCCTGAGATGAGAGTGAGCAGCCGCTGAGAGTGCGCGCCTCTGCAGTCCGGCGGTGCTGTCTCGACAGTTCACAGGGTCCCTGGCGGAGAGGGTCTGGGCGCGGAGGCGGAGCTGGATGAGGTCAAGAAGGACTCCCTGGTCCCAATCGCCAACAACCCCGTTCTCATGCCCGATTCAGCGGAATCCCGGATCGTCCTAACGACGCCCCCCATCGTGAGATCCAAGCTGACTCAGCCCGAGCAGCACTGGATCCACGGGGTCGCAATGGCTCACGATCACCAGCGCAACGCCTCGGCACCTTCGTACGGCGTTTCGGCCGCCCAAGGCCCGGGGCGCGCGAACGTTGACCACGACCACTCGATGTGGTGGATGGCGGCGTGCTGCGCACCCACCGTGGTGGCGGTGCTCGCCCTGCTGGCCGAATTCCTCGCGTCTCGCTAGGGTGGAACCGGTTGACCTCCCGGAGGCGTTGCCGAGGCACCTCAAGCGCCACCGGGAGACCTGGGCGATCAGCGGAACATCGTGCGCGCGGCCCTCGTCATCACGCGCGGGTCCTTCTCGTAGTGGTGCAGCGGCGTGAGCCGGTCCTCCGAGATGCCCAGGAAGTGGTACACGGCGACCTGCGCCGCGCGCACCGAGTACTGCTCGGTGAACACCATGTCGAACGGCATCTCGCACCACTGGCTGATGAACGCGAGGTTCTTGGAGTTGGCCGGCACCACGGCCGGCCGGTCGCCCACGGCGCGGCGGTTGAACATCGCGCTCGCGTACGGCATGTGGCACGGGATGACGTTGATGATCGAGGCCGCGATCTCGTCGGTCTTGGCGGCGATCCCCGTGGCTGACTTGTCGGCCGTCGCGAGGTGGCCGAGCAGCTCGGTCAGGATCTCGCGGCCGGTCATCTCGATCGCCGGCTTCTTGACGAAGTCGCCGGATCGGCGCGGGTAGAGGAAGTAGCCCCACAGCACGCCCTCGTTCGGCTTCTGCGCCTTGTAGTGGGGCTGGTGGTGGACCACGATCGAGAGGCAGGCCGTCGAGTCGACGAAGGTGTTGAGCGCGTTGCCCGGCAGCTGCTTGGTGATCCGCGAGATCTCGTTGACCAGCAGATGGCTGTCGGTCGTGACCGTGAAGCTGAGCCACTCGCTCTGGGAGCGGTCGCCGAAGAACTTCTCCGGATGGCCCAGGCCGTAGAAGTGCTCCGTCGCCTGCTGCCACAGCTCGGCGCTCGGCCCGAAGCGGTGGTCCTCGGTG
>JAJYMP010000646.1 GCA_021786915.1 Chloroflexota bacterium | reverse complement strand
GAGGCCGCCGGATGCCATGCACAGGAGGACACCGCCGGTGATGCCGTCCAGCCTCGAGATCGCCCGCTCCGTCACTCCCCGCCCCATCCTCGAGGTCGCCCGCGAGCTCGGCCTGCACGACGACGAGGTGGAGCTGTACGGGCCGGTCAAGGCCAAGGTCCGCCTGGAGGGCATCGAGCGACTGGAGCACGAGGCGGCGACGGCCGGGCGCCGGGGCAGGTACGTGGTCGTCACCGCGATCACCCCTACGCCCCTCGGCGAGGGCAAGACCACGACCACGGTGGGGCTGGTGCAGGGGCTCAACCGGATCGGCCACCGGGCCGCGGTCAGCATCCGCCAGCCATCCCTGGGGCCCGTGTTCGGCATCAAGGGCGGCGCGGCCGGCGGCGGCTGGAGCCAGGTGATCCCGATGGAGGACTTCAACCTCCACCTGACCGGCGACAACCACGCCGTCGGGGCCGCGCACAACCTCGCCGCGGCCTTCCTCGATAACTCGATCGCCCACGGCAACCCGCTCGGCATCGACCCGCTCTCCATCCTCTGGCCGCGGGTGGTGGACATCTCCGACCGGGCGATCCGGCACGCGGTGGTGGGCCTGGGCGGCCACGAGAACGGCTATCCGCGCGAGGCGGAGTGGCAGATCACCGTCGCCTCCGAGGTGATGGCGGTCCTGGCGCTGGCGAGCGACCTGCAGGACCTGCGCGCGCGGCTGGGGCGGATCGTCCTGGCGAGCACGTACGACGGCCGGCCGGTGACCACCGAGGAGCTGGGCGTGGCGGGGGCCATGACGGTCCTGCTGCGCGACGCCATCAAGCCGAATCTCCTCCAGACGCTGGAGGGCGGCCCGGCCTTCGTCCACTGTGGTCCGTTCGCCAACATCGCGCACGGCAACTCGAGCATCCTGGCCGATCGGCTGGCCCTGGCCAGCTGCGACATCGTCTGCACGGAGGCCGGCTTCGGCGCGGACCTGGGGGCCGAGAAGTTCTTCGACATCAAGTGCCGCGCCTCGGGCCTCCGCCCTGACGCCGCGGTCCTGGTCACCACGGTGCGCGCCCTCAAGATGCACGGCGGCGTGGGACGCGTGGTGGCCGGCCGGCCACTCGACCCGGCGCTCACCACGGAGAACGTCGAGGCGGTCCGCCGCGGCTGCGCGAACCTCGCCGCCCAGGTCGAGGTGGTCCGCCAGTACGCCGTGCCGGTCGTGGTGGCCATCAACAGCTACCCCACGGATACCCCCGCGGAGGTGGAAGCCGTCCGCGAGGCCGCCCTGGCGGCGGGCGCCCGCGGGGTGGCGGTGGCCGACCATTTCGCCCGCGGCGGTGCCGGCGCGGAGATCCTCGCGGCCGAGGTGTGGGAGGCCGCCTGCGAGGGGGCGCCCGACTTCCGGTTCCTCTACCCGGATGACCTTCCGCTCCGCGAGAAGATCGAGGCGATCGCGGTCCGGGTGTACGGGGCCTCCGGCGTCGACGAGCTTCCGGCGGCGACGAAGGCGCTTGACGCCTACGAGCGGCTGGGGTTCGGCAACCTGCCGGTCTGCATGGCCAAGACCCACCTGTCGCTCAGTCACGACCCGGCGCGCAAGGGGCGGCCGTCGGGTTTCCGGGTCCCGATCCGGGAGGTTCGCCTCTCGGCGGGCGCCGGGTTCGTCACGCCGCTCCTGGGCGAGATGCGGACCATGCCGGGGCTCCCCTCGCACCCAGCCGGGGAGAAGATCGACATCGACGAGAACGGGGAGATCGTGGGGCTCTTCTGAGGGGAGCGCGCTGCAGCTGTGCGGCCGGCGGTGGCCGCCGCACGAGGAGGCGATCATGGCAGACGTACCTGTATCTGCCGCCGACCTGCGGCGGTTCGGGCTGTTCGCGGACCAGCCGGACGCCGAGCTGGACGCCCTGGCCGCCGATGCACGGCGTCGCCGGCTCGTCGACCGGGAGATCCTGGCGCTGGCGGGCCAGCCCGCCAGTGCGGTCGACCTCGTGGCCGTCGGCAGGCTCGGCCTGTCGGTCGAGCACGAGGGCCGTTCCGTCCTGGTCATGACGCTGGGCCCGGGCGAGCTGCTCGGTTGGAGCGTCCTGCGCGAGGACCCGACGGCGCTGGCCACGGCCCGGTCGGTGGGCCCGACGGAGGTGATCGAGATCCCCGCCGGGCGCATCCTCGACGCGGTCACCGGGTGCACGCCCACGGCCCGCACGCTGGTGCAGCGCCTCTTCGGCGCCGCCGCGGCGGACCTGCAGGCGACGCGTGAGCAGCTGCTCCGCCTGGGCCGGGAGGGGGTCATCACCGCCGGGTAGGCGGTCCGCCGGGTAGACGGAGGTCCGTGCCGGCGCCGACACGGCGGGCTCACCGGTCGCACGCGGCGGAGATCAGCGGCCGGCCCGGGGACCGGCCATCGCGCGCCGACGCCCCGGGAGCGACGCGCGCACGCGGTCGCGGAGATCCGCGGCCGTCCCGCGGGGCGGTCAGCCCTCCGCCAGCACCGTCCTGGCCACGCGCCGCGCCAGCGTCATCGCCGTGACCATCGGGTTGACGCCGGACGCCGTCGGGAAGAGCGACGTGTCGGCCACGTACAGCCCCGGCACGACGCCGCCGGAGGTGCCGGCTCGCACGCGCCCCCACGGGTCGCAGGCGCTGGTCCGCGGGTCCGCGCCCGCACGGGCCGTGCCCATCTGGTGCGCGGAGAAGAGAAAGCCGCGGTTGGGGGCGAAGTCGAATGCCGCGAGCCTCCGCAGGTACGCGTCCCAGGCAGGCGCGCCGATGGAAGATCCCCCGCGCGCGGGCGCGAGCTGGAGCGAGGCGGGCGGCGTCCCGAGCGCCATCAGCTCGACCGCGCCGGCGGCGCGGGCCAGCCGCGCGATCTCGACCAGCGCCCGCCGGGCCGTCCGCGCGTCCTCCGCCGCGAGCCGGTAGTCGATGCGCACCCGCCCGTCGCGCGCAGGCCGCACGCGGCCGGATCCCGCGTCCCGGACGATCCCGATGAGGGGCGCATAGGAGCGGACGAGCGTCATGCGGGCCGCATGGTCCGCTGCCCCGGCCCAGGGGAACGCCATCGCCACCAGGCCGG
>JAJYMP010000389.1 GCA_021786915.1 Chloroflexota bacterium | reverse complement strand
AGCTGCGCCGCATACGGGTCCTGGGCGACCGCCTGGAGGCTCGCGCCCATCCGAGTGTGATGGACCAAATATGATACGAGCGCGATGCAGACCACCGCTCCGAACGCTGCGATCGCCTCGGGGGCAGTCACGGTGACTGCCCCCGCCGTGAGACGAAATCCGCTGACGACCGTATTCGGGATCCCTTCCGTGTTGGGTCCGAGCCACAGCTGTGCACCCCCCTCGAGAGCCGCCGAAGCGCCCAGGGTCACCACCATCTGCGCGATGACCGGCTTCCCCGTCAACGGCCGGATCAGCCCCTCGTACGTCAGTATCCCGATCGCGATCCCTGCAACCGCCGCAATGGGGAGCGACAGCAGCGGGTCGAAATGGGCACCGGACCAGAGGAAGAACACAAGGTACATAGCCACCATGACCAGGTCACCCTGCGCGAAGTTCACCAACTCCATGGTGCCAAATATCAGTGTGAGGCCCACCCCGACCAGGGCATACTCGCAGCCAACGAGCAGCCCCGCCACCACACCGCTCTCTAACAGCCCCATCGAGGTCTTCTTCCTAGGCTTCCGACCCCAAACGCCTCACACCTAGCGCGAGCTGAATGCCGGAGCGGGCCACACCGCGGACGCCTGTGCCACGCTGGCCGGATACACGGCCTTGAACTCCCCCGCCTGCATCTGGACGATGGCCGCTGATGCCAGCGCGTTCTGCCCGCTGCTGTCGAACTTGATACCTGCCCACGGCATGATCGTCTTGGTTATGTCCAGGTTGGCAAGCGCATCGCGCACCGCTTGCGGCGTGACGTTCCCGGTGACACTGTTGATGGCGTCGCCCAGTGCGATCATGCCCTGAAATGCCAGCGCCGAGGTGGGATCCATCGCCTTTCCGAACAGCGCCTGGTACTCGGTCGCCACCTGAGCGGCGAGATGGCTGGTCGCCGTCATCCCGGAGAACCACGGGTACACGTTGTACATGTAGTCCGCCAGGTTGCCCAGCGACGCGGCGAGCGTCGGGTCGTCGGATCCGCCACCGTTGGTCAGCAGCGCCGGAGGAGTATAGCCGACGCTGGCGAGCGTGTGCATGAAGAGAAGGGTGCTCGGGGTCAGTCCGTAGAAGAAGACCTCGTCCGGGTGATACGACTCCGCCAACGTCGCCTCGGTGGTCAGAGAAGTCGGCGATGGGCTGAACGGAATTGTCTTGACGATGTTGATACCGTGCGCAGCGGCTGTGCTCTGGATAAGGCTCGCAAATGGGCCCCCGAACGCATCGTTCCGGTAGACGATGACCGCCGTGCTCACCGGGTGGCTCGACGACATCTGCTTGAGGAACGAGTAGTAGGCGTCCACCTCGACGGCTTCATCCGCAGCAGTGCGGAAGAAGTACGTGTAACCGCGTGTCGTCAGACTGTCGAGGTTCGAGCTGTCGGTGACAAACGGAACCTGGAGTCGATTGGCCTCCTCGCTGGCTGACGCGGTCACGCCGGACTCGAAGGCACCCATGATTCCGACGACGTGATCCGAGGCGACAAGCGTCTGAACCTCGGTGGCCGCGGTGGATGGGTTGGACTCTGTATCGAGGCTCGTGAGGTTGATCTTCTTGCCGGTGAGCGCCGGAAGGCCGATGCTCGGGTACTGTCCGTTCAATACGTCGACCGCGAGCTGAACGCCATGAAGCTCATCTTGCCCGTTCAGGGCCTCGGTCCCCGTCAGGGGGTACACCGCCCCCACGTTGACCGTCACGGTCTTGCTGGGGCCGGACGAGGCCGACGGGGAGCTTGATCTCTGAGCTGGGGTCGTGCCCCCGCATGCCGCGATAAGCCCGGCCATGGTCAGTAGACCAAGCGCCGGACCGACCTTGTTCATCATCGCAATCTCCTTCTATTGTTGGTCACGACGCGCTGCGCCGCAAAAGAAGCCAGCCCAAGGTTGCGCACTTTTCAAATAGCCGTGGTCCACCCCTGCTCGGACACTCGTTCGGATGGCCGCCTGATCTCGTCTAGCACGATGCGGCCCAGTCGTGGGCGGTCGAGGCACCGTCACACTTGTCCATACTCACTAAGAACTCTCGCCACCGCCTGGGTGCGACCAGGACAGAGGAAAGTGGACGCGCGGCGCGGGGCGGGGGTCGGGTGACGGTCCGTAGTCTCCTGTGGACGGATCCTGCCTGTATGTCCATCTAGGTCCATGGGCCACGAGCGAGGCTATCGCCTCCGCCATGGCATCAATGTCACTCGCGGAGCTCCCCAGCCCAAGACTCATCCTCACCGCTCCGGGAATGCGTGCGCGTCGGCCGTCGCGGAGCTGATCACGCGTCCGATGCGCTTCCGCGTCAGATATTCGCAGCAGGCTCAGCATCAGGGGGTGGGCGCAGAAGCACCCGTGCCTCACTCCGATGCCGTGCTCGGAACTCAGTATGGCCGCTACGAGGCTGTGGTCGAAGCCCCTCACATTGAAGGTAACGAGGCCAAGGCGGTCGGCGCTTTCGGGCCAAAGGCGGTACATGTCCACCGCAGCAATAGCGCCCAAGCGCTGGCGCGCATAGGCCCCGAGCTCCCGCTCGTGCTGGCCGATGCGGTCCATGCCATAGGCCCGCAGGGTCTGCGCCGCCACGCCGAGCGCAACCGCTCCGACGACATTCGGCGAGCCCGCCTCCTGGCGATCGGGAAGCCCGGTCCATAAGACCTCGTCGGTGGTCACGAAATCCACCGCTCCACCCCCTCGCATGTAGGGGGCGCCTTGCCGAAGCCAGTCGGGCCTGCCGATGAGAACGCCCGCACCGAAAGGGGCGTACATCTTGTGGCCCGACGCGGCCAAATAGTCGACGTCGAGGTCGCGGATGCTCACGGGGAGGTGCGGGGCCAGCTGCGCCGCGTCCAGCACCACCCGGGCACCGTGCTGATGAGCCAGCGCTGTGATCTCGGCGACCGGCCAGACCTCACCCGTCACGTTGGAGACACCGGTCACCGCCACCAGGTCCGTTCGGTCGGAGCGCATGTGCCGGTCCAGGGCTTCAAGTGCGTCCCCCGGGGTGGCTGGGCAGGCAAGGTACCGAACTGTGTGAATCTTTTG
>JAJYMP010000731.1 GCA_021786915.1 Chloroflexota bacterium | reverse complement strand
CGCGCGATCTCGGCGCGGGTCTGGACGCGCAGTTTGGCGTCGAGGTTGGACAGGGGCTCGTCCATGAGGAACACGGCGGGCTCGCGGACGATCGCCCGGCCGAGCGCGACGCGCTGCCGCTGGCCGCCGGAGAGCTCCTTGGGCTTGCGGTCGAGCAGCTTCTCGAGCTGGAGGATCCCCGCGGCCTCGTTGATGCGCTTCTCGATGTCGGCCTTGGCGACCTTGCGCAGCTTGAGGCCGAAGGCGAGGTTGTCGCGCACGGTCATGTGCGGGTAGAGCGCGTAGCTCTGGAACACCATCGCGATGTCGCGATCCTTGGGCGCGACGTCGTTGACGATCTTCTCGCCGATCTTGAGATCGCCCTGGGTGATCTCCTCGAGACCGGCGATCATCCGCAGGCTGGTCGTCTTGCCGCAGCCCGAGGGACCGACGAGCACCATGAACTCGCCGTCCTTGATCTCGAGGTTGAGGTCCGACACGGCGGTGACCTCGCCGTATTTCTTGTACACGTGGTCGAAGGTGACCGTCGCCATGCAGGAGCCTCCATCCCGTCCAGGGCATCGCGGGCTCATGCATCCGGCCGCCGGAACAAGCTGGCGGTCTCGGACGAGCCCCGTACGAGGAGCTGGTTCGGGTTGGGCGCATCCTACGCTTCTGCGGGCACCCTGCACAAAGGCGCGACTGGAGCGGCTCGGGTTCAATGGGTCCGGCGCCCTCGGCCTCGCCGCGGCTCGGCCTCAACCTGGAGGGGCCACGACAGGGTCGCAGGGCTCCGCACCCGCCGAGATGTCGCTCGTCTCGCCGTCCGGAGGCCACATGAGCGCCTTGCGTGCGATCAGCGCCGCCGTCCCCCGGGCTGGCCGCCGGGCCATCGCCGCCGTCCGCCGGCCGAGTCGCGTCGGACTCGCCGCGCGGCCCGTCCCGCACGGGCCCCGGCTCGACCGAGCCGTCTGCGCCGGCACTCGCGCTCGCGACGGCGGCCGGCCAGTCTGGTGCGACTCAAGGAGCGGGTGACGAGGGCCGTGCGCCGGGCGCGAGGCCGGGCCATCGCCGCCGTCCGCCGGCCGAGTCGCGTCGGACTCGCCGCGCGGCCCGTCCCGCACGCCTCCTCGGGTCGTGCTGCCCCGGGGAGCGGCAGGGGCGCTATCGTGCACACGACGATCCCCGCCGCGCCCACAACGAGGCCCCGATGAGCCAGCACCCGCGCGCAGGCCAGCCGGCCGAAGCGTCAGATCTCGTGGACGTGCCCGCGCTCCTGCGCGCGTACGAGGAGCTCCGCCCGGACCCGGCGGAGCCGAGCCAGCGCGTGGCGTTCGGGACCTCGGGCCACCGCGGCTCCGCGTTCCGGCGGGCGTTCAACGAGGCGCACATCCTGGCCACGAGCGAGGCGATCTGCCGCTACCGGGCGATGCGCGGCTACACCGGCCCGCTGTTCATCGGCCGGGACACGCATGCCCTGTCCGAGCCCGCCTGGCGGACGGCGCTCGAGGTGCTCGCCGCCAACGGCGTGGACGTGCGGGTCGACGCCGAGGACGGCTACACGCCCACGCCCGCGGTGTCGCACGCCATCCTCCTGGCGAACCGCGACCGCGACCCGGGCGCCGGGCCGGCGGGCCTTGCCGACGGCATCGTCGTCACCCCGTCGCACAACCCGCCCGACGATGGCGGCTTCAAGTACAACCCGCCCAACGGCGGCCCGGCCGACACCGACGTGACCCGCTGGATCCAGGACGAGGCGAACCGGATCCTCGCGGCCTCGGGCTCGGACGGGCTCGACGGCGTCCGGCGCCTCCCCTTCGAGCGGGCGCGGGCGCAGGCGGTCGGCTACGACTTCCGCGGCACGTACGTCGAGGACCTCGTCAACGTCGTCGACATGGAGGCGATCGCGGCGTCCGGCCTGCGGCTGGGCGTCGACCCGCTGGGCGGCGCGTCGGTCGCGTACTGGGGCCTCATCGGCGAGCAGTACGGCCTCGACCTGACGGTGACCAACGAGCGGGTCGATCCCGCCTTCGGGTTCATGACCCTCGACTGGGACGGGAAGATCCGCATGGATCCCTCGTCGCCCTTCGCGATGGCCGGCCTGGTGGGCCTGCGCGACCGGTTCGACATGGCGATGGGCAACGACGCCGACGCCGACCGCCACGGGATCGTGGTGCCGGGGGCCGGGCTGATGAACCCCAACCACGTCCTCGCGGCGGCGATCTCGTACCTGTTCGGTGGCGGCCGGGAGTGGGGGAACGGCGTTGCCGTGGGCAAGACGCTGGTCTCGTCCTCGATCATCGACCGCGTCGTCTCCTCGCTCGGACGGCGCCTGGTCGAGGTGCCGGTGGGCTTCAAGTGGTTCGTCGACGGGCTGGTGGACGGGACGATCGGGTTCGGCGGCGAGGAGAGCGCGGGCGCCTCGTTCCTGCGCCGCGACGGCACGGTGTGGACCACCGACAAGGACGGCCTGATCGCCGACCTGCTGGCGGCCGAGCTGACCGCGAGGCTGGGCAAGAACCCGGCCGAGGTCTACGCCGAGCTGACGGTGATGTTCGGGACGCCGGCGTATCGGCGGGTCGACGCGCCGGCCACGCCCGAGGTCAAGGCCGCGCTGGGGCGCCTCTCGCCCTCGTCCATCACGGCGGAGACGCTCGCGGGCGACCCCATCACGGCCAAGCTCACCCGCGCTCCGGGCAACGACGCGCCGATCGGCGGGCTCAAGGTGACCACCGACTTCGGCTGGTTCGCCGCCCGGCCGTCGGGCACCGAGAACGTGACCAAGCTCTACGCCGAGTCCTTCATGGGCGAGGACCACCTGGCACGCATCCTCGACGAGGCCCAGGCGATCATCGCGGCGGCCTCGTAGGGCCAGTCGCGGGTCGGCGCCTCAGGTCGCGCCTGACTAGACGGACCCCTGCGCCGCGGCATTCGTTCGATGCGCCGCGGCCTCGGGCAGGTCGCGCAGGCCGGGGATCGGCGACCCGACCAGCACACCGCGCCCAGCCCGGGGACGTGGCGAGAGAAGCCTTGCGCATGAGCGCCGTGAGACGGCGATACGAGGGTTGCCGCGAGCGCGGCCGCTCCGGACGGCCGCGAGCCCTTACGCTTTCCGAGGCCCGCCCAGCGCCGACTCGAGGAACGCGAGCACGTCGGCGCGCTCCGCGATGAGCTTGCTGACCGGCTTGCCCGCGCCGTGGCCCGCGTCGGTGTCGATCCGGATCAGTACCGGCGCCTCGCCCGCCTGGGCCGCCTGGAGCGCGGCGGCGAACTTGAACGAGTGTCCGGGCACCACGCGATCGTCGTGGTCGGCGGTGGTCACCAGCGTCGGCGGGTAGGCGGTACAGGGGCGGATGGCATGGAGCGGCGAGTACCCCCGCACCCACGCGAACTGCTCGGGGTCGTCGGGGTTGCCGTAGTCGCTCGTCCAGCCCCAGCCGATCGTGAACCGGTGGAACCGGAGCATGTCCATCACGCCCACCTCGGGCACCGCCGCGCCCATCAGCTCGGGGTGCTGGGTGAGCGTCGCGCCCACGAGCAGCCCGCCGTTGGAGCGGCCCGTGATCCCGATCCGATCGGGCCGCGTCCAGCCGCTGTCGGCGAGCCAGCGGAGGGCAGCCGCGAAGTCGTCGAACACGTTCTGCTTGTTGGCGAGGCGCCCGGCGTCGTGCCAGGCCGTGCCGTACTCCGAGCCGCCGCGCAGCGAGGCGACCGCGAGCAGCCCACCACGCTCCATCCAGGCCAGCCACTCGGGCTTGAACCGGGGCCCGACCGCGATGCTGAACCCGCCGTAGCCGTACAGCATCGTCGGCACGTCGCCGTTGGGCTCGACGTCTCGGCGGCGCACGAGGAACAGCGGGAACCGCGTCCCGTCGGCCGACACCGGGAACACCTCCTCGGTGACGAACGCCTCGGGGTCCCACGGCAGGCCCTCGTCGGGGAGGCCCCCGACGAGGCCGTCGGCCACCCGCACCGCCAGCACCCGCTTGGGCGCGGTGAACTGGTCCAGGGCCAGGTAGAGCGTCTCGTCCCGGCATCGGCCGGCCGTGGCGTCGATGGTGCCGGTGCCCGGGATCTCGACCGGGCCGACGGGGGTCCCGTCGAGCTCGAACAGGGCGAGGCGGCTGTGCGCGTCGTGGAGCGTGACGGCGGCGAACCGACCGCCCACGAGCGTGACGCGCTCGAGCGCGTCGGGTCCCTCGGCGATGACCTCGCGCAGCGTGGCGGCGGGGTCGTCGGCGTCGACCGCGACGAGGCGGCGGTTGGGCGCACCGAGGTTCGTGCGCAGGTAGAGGGTCCGTCCCACGGTGGCCACCAGCTGGTACTCGGCGTCCGCGGCGTCGAGGAGCGGGCGCACCTCGAGCGGTCCGTCGCCTGCGAACCCGCCGAGGTCGGCGACGTGGATGCGCGTCTCGGGATCCGTCCCGCGCCACACCGTGACCGCCAGCAGGTCGCCGTCCTCGGAGACCTCGGGCTCGAAGCCCCAGTCATCGTGGTCGGGCCGCTCGTAGACGACGGGGTCGTCGGCGGGGTCCGATCCGAGGCGGTGGTAGCGGAGCTGCATCCCCAGGTTCGGCGCGTCGAAGGCGGCGCCGAGCGCGGGCTCCGGGAAGCGCCCGTAGACGAACCCGGCCTCGTCATGCGTCCACGCGGCCCCGGCGAACTTGCTCCACGGGATCCGATCGGGGAGCTCGGTGCCGTCGTCGGCGCAGAGGACCCGCCAGGTCTGCCAGTCGGAGCCCGCCTCGGAGGTCGCGATCGCGACCAGGCGCCCGCTCTCCGACACGGAGATCGCGTTGAGCGTGGTCGTCCCGGCAGCGTTGAGCAGGTTGGGGTCGAGCAGGACGCGGCCCTCGGCCCCGGGCCCGTCGGACGTCCAGAGCACGTCCTGGTTCTGGAGGCCCGCGTTGCGCAGCTGGAACCAGCGTTCGCCGCGCCGCCAGGGGACGCCGCGCCGCGGGACGTCCCACAGCTGCGCGAGCCGGGAACGGATCGCCTCCCGGCCGGGGACCGCCGCCAGCAGCGATTCGGTCAGCTCGTTCTCGGCCCGGATCCAGGCGCGGGTCGCCGGCGCGTCGGCATCCTCGAGCGGGCGGTGGGGGTCCGCGATCAGCGTGCCGTGGTAGTCGTCGACCTGGTCGGAGGTGGGCGGAACTGGGTACGGGGTGGGCATGCCCGCCATCGTATCGGGCGACGAGGCGAGTCGCGGGCGCCCGATCCCCTCGCCCCCGGACCCTCCGCCGCCACTACGCCCGGCCTGACGGGTTCGACTCCTGGATCGTCGTGGGGGCGCCGTGGACCGCGGGGATCGTCCCGATGCGCCCGGCCTGGTAGTCACGGAAGGCCGTGAGGACCTCCTCGCGCGTGTTCATCACGAACGGGCCCATCCAGGCGATCGGCTCCCGGATCGGCCGCCCGCCCAGGATGAGGACGTCCAGCGTGGGCGCCCGCGATTCCTGGACGGCATCGGCCGAGAAGGTGAGCGTGTTCCCCGGGCCGAAGACCGCGAGCTGGCCCATCCGCGCCGGCCGGCGCTCCACGCCCACGGTGCCGTGGCCCGCGAGCACGTAGCCGAGCGCGTTGAAGTCGCTGCGCCACGGCAGCACCAGCCCGGCGCCCGGCGACAGTGTCGCGTGGACGAGGGTGATGGGCGTGTAGGTCGAGCCGGGTCCCTTGTGGCCTGCCACCTCGCCGGCGATGACGCGCACCAGCGCGCCGCCGTCGGGCGACGACGCGAGGGCCACTTCGGCAGCCCGGATGTCCTGGTAGCGCGGCGCGGCGAGCTTCTGGTCGCGCGGCAGGTTGACCCACAGCTGGAAGCCGTGGAACAGGCCGCCCTGGGCGACGAGCCACTCCGGCGGGCGCTCGATGTGCAGGATCCCGGCGCCGGCTGTCATCCACTGCGTGTCGCCGTTGGTGATCACGCCGCCGCCGCCGTTGGAGTCGGCATGCTCGAACACGCCGTCGAGCATGTAGGTCACGGTCTCGAAGCCGCGATGCGGGTGCCAGGGCGTGCCCTTCGCCTCGCCGGGCGCGTACTCCACCTCGCCCATCTGGTCGAGGTGGATGAACGGGTCGAGGGCCTCGAGGTAGGCGCCAGCGAACGCGCGGCGGACGGGGAAGCCGTCGCCCTCGAAGCCCGACGGGGCCGTGGTCAGGTCGACGACCGCCCGGTGCCTCGCGGCGATCGGGTCCGGGGCGGGGATGCGGGGGAGGATGGTGATGTCGTCAACACTGACGGCCGGCATGGGGACGCTCCTAAGAGTGGTTGCACGCGCAACTATCTCATCGCGGGTGTCGGGCGTCAAGGCGCGAGGCGTGCGTGCCGGCTCGTTTTGTCGTCGATTGGCCTCCGATGCCGTGGATTCTCGCGTCGGCGGGCGATTCGTGGCCTGCTGGGCGACGAATCGACGCGATTCCCCGCTTCGAGCCGCCCGCGGGCGCCGGATCGTGGCCTCCCGTGCCACGAATCGACCGCGGCCCCACGAATCCATGGCCTCCCATGCCAATCGCGAAAGGGCAGGGAGCAGCGGGAGGGTATTGGAAAGCGATGTGCGAGCGCTATGGAGTGTACGTGGGCGTCTGCACCAACTCGAAGGTCGACAGCGGCCAGTAGCGGAGGACGGCACGCCCGATGACCGACGAGACGGGGACGAAGCCGAACATCCGGCTGTCGACGGAGACCTGTCGGTGGTCGCCCATCACGAACAGCTGGCCGTCGGGGACGACCCAGTGGGACACACCGCCATTGGCCTCGGTCGGCTCCATCTCGCCGGTGTCGTTGCGGTACAGGTAGGGCTCGTCGAGGGCCCTGCCGTTCACGAACACCTGCCCGTCGCGGATGTCGACGGTGTCGCCGGCCACGCCGATCACGCGCTTGATGAACGGGTCGCCCTGCTCGCCGACGCTCTCGGGCGGGCGGAACACGACGACCTGGCCGCGCTGGTACGGGCTCCAGAGGTGCGAGATGCGGTCGATCAGGACGTACTGGTCGGGCAGGAAGGTGTTCTCCATCGAGGACATCTGGACCCGGAACGGCTGGGCGACGAAGTTCTGGATGACCAGGAAGATGACGAGGGTGAGGACGAGGGTCTCGACCAGCTCGAGCACACAGCCGCGGGCGGCCGAGCCGCGCTCTGAGGCGAGCAGTTCGTCATCCGGCGCCGTCATGAGACCCCTTGTGGCTTTGAGGCGCCGTTTCGCGCTAGCCGGATCGTCAGGGGGATCGCGCCGGCGGTCAAATGGTCGCCCGCTCGCCCTGCGCAGGGCCCTCGTTCCCCGGAGGCGGTCCGCGTCTGGTCCCGTGCGGGCCATCCCGACTGGGTACGCTAGACCGCGAGCCGCAGGAGGATCCGCCGATCACCGCCACGAAGCCGGGACGCGCCACCGACGCGGCTGAGGTTGCCGCGTTCACCGAGCGTCTCCGACGGGCGATCCGCGGGGATGTGCGCGACGATCGCGAGATCCGCGCGCTGTACGCGTCGGACGCGTCGAACTACCGTGTGCCGCCGGCGCTGGTGGCGATGCCGGCAACCGTGGACGAGCTGGCGGCGACCGTGGCGCTCGCGGCCGAGGCGGGCGTGCCGCTGACGATGCGGGGTGCGGGCACGAGCATCGCGGGCAACGCGATCGGGCCCGGCCTGGTGGTGGACGTCCGGCGCCATCTGGGCGAGATCCTCGATCTGGACCCCGTGGCGATGACCGCGACCGTCCTGCCCGGCACGGTGCTCGACGCGGTCAACGCGGCCGCGGCCCCGCACGGCCTGCGGGTGGGCCCCGACCCGTCCACCCACGACCGCGCCACCATCGGCGGCATGGTGGGCAACAACGCCTGCGGCTCGCATTCGGTGCGCTGGGGGACGACGGCCGAAGCCGTCCTCGGGCTCGAGGTGGTCACGGCCGAGGGCGTGCGCCGGCGGCTGGGCGCTCTGGGGCCGACGGCGCCGGGGTCGAGCGAAGGGCCCGGCCCGGCGATCGATGCCCGCCTCCGTGCCCTGTACGCGAGCCACGGGGAGCTGATCCGCCGCGAGCTGCCGCCGTGGGCCCGCCGCGTGAGCGGCTACGCCCTCGACTGGCTGCTCCCGGAGCGGGGCGCGGACGTGGCGCGAGCGCTCGTGGGGACCGAGGGCACCTGCGCCGTGGTCTCCGCCGTCACGCTGCGGCTGGTTCGGGCGCCGGCGGCCAAGGGCCTGCTCGTGCTCGCCTTCGCCGACGATGTGGCGGCTGCCGCGGCCGTGCCGGCGCTGCTCACGGAGCGCCCGTTCACCGTCGAGAGCCTGACGCCCGACGTCCTCGGCGCCGACGCGGTCGCGCTCGCGCAACGCCTCAGCCTCCCGGCTGGCAGGGCCTGGCTGCTCGTCGAGTGTGGTGGCGAGGACGCCGCGGAGATGCGCCGCCAGGCGGCGCGCCTGGCGGCGACGCTCGGGACGGCGCTGGGCCGAAGCGACGCCGCCCTGCTCGAGGCCCCCGGCGCGCAGCAGGCGCTCTGGCGCGTGCGCGAGGATGGCGCCGGCCGCTCCGCCCGCCTGCCCGACGGGACGCCGGCCTGGCCCGGCTTCGAGGACGCCGCGGTCCCGCCTGATCGGCTGGCGGCGTACCTGGGCGAGCTCAAAGCGCTGCTCAGCGACCACGGTCTGCGCGGCATCACGTACGGCCACTTCGGCGAGGGGTGCATCCACCTGCGGGTGGGGTTCGGGCTGGACCGTCCGGGGGGCACCGAGCGGCTGACCGCGTTCGTGCGCGCTGCGGCAGGCCTGGTGGTGGCCCACGGCGGGACGCTGTCGGGCGAGCACGGCGACGGGCGGGCTCGCGGCGCGCTGCTGGAGCGCCAGTACAGCCCGGCACTGGTCGAGGCGTTCCGCGACTGGAAGTCGGCGTGGGACCCGGCGGGCGTGCTCAACCCGGGGATCATCGTCGACCCGCTGCCCATCGACGCCGACCTGCGCAGGCCCCGGCCCACGCTCGTAGCGCTCGAGCCGAGCCAGGCATTCGAGGCCGACGGCGGCGACCCGCGAAGCGCCATGGAGCGGTGCATCGGGGTGGGGAAGTGCGTGTCTGGCCTCGGCACCGCCGCCATGTGCCCCTCCTACCGCGCGACGGGCGAGGAGCGCGAATCCACTCGGGGCCGGGCGAGGCTCCTCCAGGAGATGGCCGCGGGATCGCTCGCCGACGCCGGCTGGCAGAGCCGGGAGGTGCTTGACGCGCTCGACCTGTGCCTGGCGTGTCGAGCGTGCCTCTCGGACTGCCCCACCGGGGTCGACATGGCCACGCTCAAGGCCGAGTTCCTCCACCACCACTACCTCGGCCGGCGTCGGCCGCGCGCCCACTACCTGCTGGGCCGCCTGCCGATGTGGCTGCGCGTCGCGCGACGCCTCCCGGGTGGCCCGCGGCTCCTCAACGCGCTCACCGGCTTCGCGCCGACGCGCAGGCTGGGAGCGTTCGTCGGCGGACTGGCGGGGGAGCGGCGGATCCCTGAGCTGGCGCCACGCACGTTCGTGCAGCGGTTCGTCGCCCGCGCGAAGTCAGCGGCCGTCTCGCCCGCCCCGCGACCCCGCGTCGTGCTGTGGCCCGACACGTTCACCAACCACTTGGCGCCCGGCGTCGGCGATGCGGCAGTCAAGGTCCTCGCGGCCGCCGGGTTCGACGTCGCCGTCCCGACGGACGAGGTCTGCTGCGGGCTCACCTGGCACACCACGGGTCAGCTCGACGGCGCCCGGCGGGTGCTGGCCAAGACGCTTGCGGCACGCGGGCTCGACGGCGACGAGCCGGTCGTGGTGCTGGAGCCGTCGTGTGCAACGATGCTGCGCCGCGACCTCGTGGGCCTGCTCCCCGACGACCCGCGCGCCCGCGCCCTCGCGAGCCGTGTCGCCACCCTCGCCGAGCTCCTCGACCGCGCCGGCTGGCAGCCTCCAGTCGGCCCGCCCGCGCACGCCATCGTCCAGCCGCACTGCCACCAGCAGGCCGTCCTGGGCGATGCGGCCGACCGACGGCTGATGGACGCGGCGGGCATCGAGGCCGACACCGTGCTGACGGGCTGCTGCGGCATGGCCGGCAACTTCGGCGTGGAGGCGGGTCACGAGGGGATCACCCGCGCCGTGGCCGAGCTGGGCCTCCTGCCGGCGCTCCGGGCGGCCACTGAGGAGACCGCGATCCTCGCCGACGGCTTCTCGTGCCGGACGCAGGTGGCATTCCTCGACGGCCGACGCGCTCGCCATCTGGCCGAGGTCCTCGCTGAGCGGCTCGGCCCCGCGTAGCGCGCCCCGCTCACGCGCTGTCAGGAGGGCGGGCGCATCGACGCCCGCGACCGTCGCGACCGCCGGGGCCGTCGGCTGTACGCCGCGCACGAGGAAAAGAGCACGCTGAAAAGAGCACGCTGATCGGCACGTGCGCATGACCCTGCCGTCGGCGGAGCCGGCCTCCTCCATCATCCGCCCGCGCGTCGTCCGCGCTCCCCTGCCACTGGCCGAACGTGTCGATCTTGCCCAGCCTCCGCGGGTCCGTGACGTCGGCGTCCAGCGTCAGCACGGCCCGACTGCCGGGATCTGGCCGTCATCCCCGCGCGCCCGGCCGCCCATCGTGCGATCGTGGTGGCAGCGGGCGGCCCGACCGCCCCTCGACGAGGGCCTCAACGTGGCAGATGACGGCAGGCGCATCATCCGGGCTCCCGACGGACGGGGTCTCGAGGTCCTCGCGGGACGCCCGACTGGCGGCTGGACCCTCCTGTGGCAGCCGGGCACGCCGAGCGGGCTGGTCGCCTACGCGCCGCTGCTCCTGGCGGCGGCGGAGCGAGGCATCCGCGTCGTGCAGTACGCCCGCCCCGGCTACGCACGCTCCGATCGCCGGCCCGGCCGGACGGTCGGCGACGCCACGGACGACATCGTGACGGTCCTCGACGCGCTCGACGTGGATCGCTGCCTGACGGTCGGCTGGTCCGGCGGCGGCCCGCACGCCCTCGCCGCAGCGGCCCTCCTACCCGCTCGCGTCGCGGCCGCGTCCTCAGTCGCCGGCATTGCGCCGCTCGGCGCCGAGGGGCTCGACTTCCTCGCCGGGATGGGCCAGGACAACATCGACGAGTTCGGGGCGGCGCTCCGAGGACCGCAGGAGCTGGAGTCGTTCCTCGAGCAGGCGGAGCGCGTCCTCGGCACGGTCACCCCGGAGGAGGTGGCCTCGGCGTTGGGCGACCTCGTGTCTGAGGTTGACGGCGCGTCGCTGAGCGGCGAGTTCGCCGAGCACATGGCCGCCGACATGCGGTCGGCGCTCTCGACCGGGATCTGGGGCTGGCACGACGACGACGTGGCGTTCGTCCGGCCGTGGGGGTTCGACCTCGGGTCGATCCGCGTGCCGGTCACCGTCTGGCAGGGTGATCAGGACCGCATGGTTCCGCCGGCGCACGGCCGCTGGCTCGCCCCGCACGTGCCGGGCGTGCGCGCTCACCTCGAGTCGGGCGAGGGGCACCTGTCGCTCGCGGTCGCGGCGCTCGGCCGGATCCTTGACGACGTGGTCGAGCGGGCGGCGGCCGGCAACGGGTGACCGGGCCCGGGGGAGCTCCGCGGCCGCGCGCCCGGGCACGAATCGCGCGCAGAAGGGTTGGGGTGGCCTACGGGGCTCGAACCCGTGACCTTCGGAGCCACAATCCGATGCTCTGCCAATTGAGCTAAGGCCACCGCGCCACGGACCGGCGCCTCACCGGTCGTGGGACACCGGGTCACTGGCTGCCGGGGAAGGGCCGACGCAGTATACGCGAGGAAGGCCGCGGCGGACGATGTCTCGACGATGCAGCCACGGCCGGGCGGTCATCGCCCGGGCGCGAGACGATTCACCGGTGACACCGTCGGCGGGTGGTACCCGGGTCCTGTCGGTACGGGACCTGTGGGGAGGTGAACGCCTCGCCGATGCAGTCCACCATAGCGGAGCCGGACCCCCCGAGCCGGCCTGCTTGAGAGTTGCCACGGCATGACCGCCCTGCTCCGCCGCCACGCGACCCGCCGCCTCGACCCGCGTCGGCTGCTGGCGCTGCTCGCGCTCGTATTCGCGGTGACCGCCACAGAGCTCGTGGCCGCTCCCGCGGTGCTGGGCTGGGACGCGAACACGTTCAGTTCCACCTCCGAGGCGCAGCTGATCTCGCTCCAGAACCAGGCGCGGGTGTCGGGGGGCCTCCGATCGCTTCGACTCGACACGGCCCTGCGCACGATCGCCCGCTGGCGCAGCCAGGACATGATCGACCGGGACTACTTCTCGCACACCATCCTGGGCACGAGCCACAACGTGTTCTGGTACATGCAGTACAAGTACGGCTACTGCTTCAAGCTCGCGGGCGAGAACATCGGGACGGTCACCTGGCCCGGGGCGTCGGAGGCCGACGCCACCAGCTGGATCTTCAACCAGTTCATGAACTCGGCGGGCCACCGCGCGAACATCATGGGCAAGGCCTGGGACGTCGTGGCCGTCGGGGCCTACAAGGGAACCGGCGACACCTTCATGTGGACCGCCCTGTTCGTCCAGTCGTGCTCGGCCGCACCCGCGCCCACGCCGAAGCCGACCCCGAAGCCGACCCCGAAACCGACCCCGAAGCCCACCCCGAAGCCTGTGGTGACGCCCCGGCCAACCGCGCAGCCCACTGCGCACCCGACCGTCCGCCCCACGACTCGCCCGACGACCAGGCCGACGACGAAGCCGACCGCGGCCCCCACCCCCACGCCCAGCCCGTCGCCCCCCCCCAGCGCGTCGCCGTCGCCCAGCCCCACCACGGGTCCGGACGACGGTTCGCTCGCGACTCCCGGACCCGCCGCCTCCGAGACGGCCCCGCCGAGCGAGCAGCCGAGCGCGAGTGCGCCGCCGTTCATGCCGCCGGGAGGTCTGCAGATCAAGGACTCGCCGCCCGAGGGCGGTCTGATCGAGTCGATCCTCCAGGTGATCACCGCCAGATTCTTCGGCGGATGACGTCCGCGGCCCACCGGGGCCTCGCTCTCGGGCTACCGTATCGATGACATCCCGTCCAGCCCGGGAGGCGCCGACTCGCATGACGTTCCAGCCGACCATCGCTGACGAGGCCACCGCGCCGCGCCGGACCGTCCTGCCGATCCTCGAGGCGCGCTCGCTGACCAAGCAGTACCGCATGCCCGGCGAGATCGTCGAGGCGGTCCGGGGCGTCAGCCTCTCGGTCATGCCCGGCGAGTTCGTGGCGCTCATGGGCCCGTCGGGCTCGGGCAAGAGCACGCTGCTCCAGCTCCTCGGCGGGCTCGACCAGCCGTCGAGCGGCGAGGTCCTGCTCGAGGGCGAGCCGATCGGTCGGCTGTCGGACTCGGACGCGACCCGGCTTCGCCGCGAGCGGACGGGGTTCGTCTTCCAGTCGTTCAACCTCGTGCCGCTGATGAACGTGGTCGAGAACGTGGCGCTGCCGTTCACCATCGCCGGGCAGGACCCGAGATCCCACGAGCTCGCGGGGCGGGTCCGCGAGGCGATCGCCCTGGTCGACCTGACGGGCAAGGAGCGCCACCGACCGGACCAGCTGTCCGCGGGCGAGCAGCAGCGGGTCGCCGTGGCCCGCGCGATCGTGACCCGGCCCGCCCTGCTGTTCGCCGACGAGCCGACCGGCAACCTCGACTTCCGGACCGGGCTCGACATCCTGGGCGCGCTATGGCGGACGTGCATGGAGCGCGGCCAGACGATCGTGCTGGTCACCCACGACGCCAAGGCGGCCGCCTACGCCGACCGGGTGTTCGTGGTGGGGGACGGCCAGATCCAGGACGAGATCGTGCTGGGCCGCCGCTCCGACCACGCCGCCGCGCCGCTGATCGCCCGGCTCGCGCTGCTGGGGCTGTAGCCCGGTGCGCGGCCTCGTCCGCTACGCCTGGCGCGCGCTGGCGGCCCGGCGCGCACGGACGCTGCTCACGGTCATCGGGATCTCGCTCGGCGTCGGGGTCCTGGTGGCCGCTCTGGGCGTGGACGCCGGGCTCGACGCCTCGATCGACCGGACCGTGGCCTCGATGGTGGGCCGCGCAGACCTGCGGGTGACGGCGTTCGAGGAGACGGGGCTCTCGGCGGGGACCCTCGAGCAGCTGGCCGCCGTGCCGGGCGTGGCGCTCACGGCGCCGGCAATCGAGCGCAAGACGTTCCTCGCGTCGCAGGCGGGCAGGCCGGTCGAGACGGCGCCGGTCACGGTCCTCGGCATCGACGCCTCCGCCGAGCCGCGCGTCCGGGACCTGTCGCTCGCGCGCGGGCTCGCGCTCGCCCCCGCCGACGAGACCTCCGCACTGGTCACCGAGACGCTCGCCGCGTCTGATGGGCTCGAACTGGGCGACAACGTGCAGATCCTGGGCATGGGCGCCCCGCTGACCGTCAAGATCACGGGCGTGCTCCGGGGCGACGGACCGGAGCTCGGCTCGGGCGGCCGCACCGTGGTCCTGCCCATCCGCGCCGCGCAGCTGCTGAGCGTCGCCGACGGCGACACCCCCCCGGCGCAGGTGGGCGGCGTCACGCGCGTTGACATCGTGCTCGCCGCCGGGGCGCCCGTGGACCAGGTCGCGGCCTCGATCGGGCAGGCGCTCACCCTCCAGCCGTACGTGCTCTCGCGGCCGCAGGACGTCGCCTCCAGTTTGCGTGCCTCCACGCTCGACATCCGGGCCACGATGGCGCTGCTCGCCGCCATCACGCTGTTCGCGGCTGCCATCCTGATCCTCAACACGATGGCGATGACCGTCGTCGAGCGGATC
Organism: Chloroflexota bacterium; assembly: GCA_021786915.1. The sequence continues at coordinate 2,704 of JAJYMP010000731.1, read as the reverse complement.
CGCGAGCTCGGGCTGTTGCGGGCCGCGGGCGCCCAGCGCTCGCAGATCGTCCGCGTCGTCGTCACCCAGGCGCTGGTCCTGGGGGTCGCGGGCTCCGGGCTCGGCATCGTGGTCGGCACGCTGCTCGCGTATCTCGCCGCCGCGTGGCTGCGGGCGAGCGGCCAGCTCGCGATCGAGGGGCCCGTGATCGGGCCGTGGGCCGTGTTCGCGGGGATCGGGTCGGGCGTGGGCATCACGCTCGTCGCGGCGGTCGAGCCGGCGCGTCGTGCGGCAGCGGTCAGCCCGGTCGCGGTCCTGCGCGTGCGGTCCGACACGTCGCGGCTCGTCCGCGCCCACACCGGCTGGCTCGTGGTCGTGGTGGCGGTGATCGGGACGGCGGCCGTGCTCCTTCTGCCCGGCGGCGCGACTGACCTCGCGATCCCGGCTCGCGCGGTCGGCGTGTACGTCCTGCTGCTGGTCGCCGTCCTGCTCACGCCCGCGCTCCTGGCCCCGCTCGCGCGACTGGCCGGGCTGCCGTTCGCCGTCCTGCTGCGGCTCGAGGAGCGGCTGGCGCGGGCGGCGATCCGACGCGACCCGGGCCGCACCACGCTCACCGTCGGTGCGCTCGTCATCGGCCTCGCGATGGTCGTGGCGCTCGCCTCGGTGGCCGGCAGCGCGCGCGTGTCGGCGACCGCATGGCTCGCCGACGTCGTGCCGGGGGACGAGGTCCTCACGGCCATCGCCCCGGCGCCGGTCGGCCCCAGCGGGATCGACACGCAGCTCTCGTCGATCGACGGGGTCGCGCTCGCGACGCCGATCGCGTCGTTCGACCTGGCGTACGCGGGCACGCGGCTCGAGGCCGTCGCGATCCGGGGCGCCGACTTCCTGGCCGACGGGCGCCTGGACTTCACGGCGGGCGATCGCACCGCCGCGCTCAACGCGCTCGACGGCACGGGCGCGATCGTGCTGCCCGCCTCGCGAGCGAGCCGGCTTGGCGTGGGCGTCGGCGACACGATGGCCGTCGCCACGTCGCAGGGACTGGTCAACCTCAAGGTGGTCGGCCTCGTCGCGCGCAGCTTCCCGGGCCGCACCGGTGACGCGGTGCTGGTGGGCTGGGGCGACGCGACCTCGAAGTTCGGGGTGCTGGGCGCAGATGCGTTCGCGGTGCGCTACGCCCCCGGCCGCCAGGCCGATGCGCAGCCCCAGGTCGAGGCGCTGGCGCGGCAGCTGGCGCTCACGGCCTCGCCCGTCTCGGCCGTGTCCGGGGCGGTTGGCGACGCGCTCGACCGGCTGTTCGGCCTGCTGGACCTGCTCGCGCTCGCGGCGGTGGTGATCGCGGCCCTGGGCATCGTCAACACGCTCTCGATGGACACGCTCGAGCGGGTGCGTGAGATCGGCATGCTGCGGGCGGCTGGCATGAGCCGCGTCCAGGTCTGGCGCAGCGTGCTCGTCGAGGCGGGGATCCTGGGCGCGATCGGCGGACTGGTGGGGAGCGTCACGGGTGTGCTCGTCGGCGTGCTGCTCTCGGGTGGCGGGGGAGCGGCCGGGCCGATGAGCGTCGTGCCCTGGCCGACGGTGGCCCTCGCCATCGTGCTCGGCATCGCCCTCGCGATGCTGGCCGCGGCACAGCCGGCGCGGCTGGCCGGGCGCGTGCCCATCCCGATGGCGGTCCGGGGCGAGTAGTCGCGTCGGGCGATCGAGTAGTCGCGGCCGGAGATCGAGGCACGGGCGCCAGCACGGGCTTGGTGCTCACCCCGGCAACGCTCTGGGGTGTCGATGCGGACCTCCCCGGGCCGCTTGGCACAGGACTCGGTTCCTGCTTCGGGTAGACTCCGCGCAACGCGGGTTCCAAACCCGCCCTGAGGAGCCGATGTCGTACGCGATCCCCTCCCTGCCCCGCGTCTCTGCCGCTGAGCGTGGCCTCACGATCGCCGATTTCCTCGTGCCCGTCCGCGTGGGCGAGCGGGTGTCGCCGCGGAGCCGCGATCTGGGCCTCGTGCTGGCGGGTGTGGCGCTGATGATCCTTGGCTCGCGGATCTCCATGCCCCTGCCCGGCAATCCCGTGCCGTTCACGCTCCAGACCCTCGCGGTCCTCATCGTCGGCGGCTCGCTCGGCCTCCGCCGCGGCGCCATCTCCGTCGGACTCTTCGTCGTCCTCGGCATCGTCGGCCTCCCGGTCTTCGCGGAGTCGCGCGGCGGGCTGCAGGTCATCCTCGGCACGAGCGGCGGCTACCTCGTGGGGTTCATCGCCGCTGGCGCCCTGGTCGGGCGGCTGGCCGAGCTCGGCTGGGACCGCCACATCGGCGGGTCCGTCGGGATGAACCTGCTGGGCACCGCGATGATCTACCTCGTCGGCGTGCCCTGGCTGGCCGTCGCTGGTGGGCTGTCGGCGGCGGACGCGGTCCGCTTCGGCCTCGTGCCGTTCCTGGCGGCCGACGTCGTGAAGCTGCTCGTGGCCGCAGGGGCGTTCCCGGCGGCGTGGTGGGTGGTCGGGCGGCGCCCGAGCGACCGCTAGCCGTCGACCGGGACGGGCGAGCCGAGCCGCCGGACCCGGAGGACGCACCGCGCGAAGCGCCGATCGCCGCGCGGGCCGCTGGCGCGCGCGGCCTGTACGGCCCTGACTCGGTGGCGTGGCGCCTGAACCGCGAGGCGGCGCTCCTCCTCGGCGCGGGACCCCTCGCCGTCCTGCTCCAGGTCGCGCACCCTCTGGTGGCCGAGGGCGTCG
>JAJYMP010000673.1 GCA_021786915.1 Chloroflexota bacterium | reverse complement strand
TTCCTCTGCTCCACGAGCGGGTCCTCCTTGATGAGCGTGCCGGGGGCGTCCTCGAACGAGCTGAGGACCTCGATGACGACGTCGTTGACCCAGCCCAGCTCCACGGCGCGCACCTGCATCACCTGGGCGCCCTGGTGGGCGAGCTCCATCATCTCCTCGTAGCCGATGACGGACAGCTGGCGGGCGTCCGGGGCGATCCGCGGATCCGCGGTGTAGATCCCCTTGACGTCGGTGAAGATCTGGCAGCGGTCGGCGCGCAGCTGGGCGGCGAGCGCGACGGCGGTGGTGTCCGAGCCGCCCCGGCCGAGGGTGGTGATCTCGGCCGCGTGGACGTCGCTCGCGGTCGCGGTTTCCTCGAGCGCGGCCACGCCCTTGGAGCTCATGCCCTGGAAGCCGGCGACGATCACGACCTTGCCGGCCGCGATCTCCGCGTTGACCCGCCTCGGGTCGATGCCCGCGATGCGCGCCTTGCCGTAGGTGCCGTCCGTGGTGATGCCCGCCTGCGGGCCGGTGAGGCTGATCGCCGCGACGCCGAGCGAGTGGAGGGCCATCGAGACCAGCGTGGCGCTCTGGTGCTCGCCGGTGGCGAGGAGGACGTCGAGCTCGCGCGGGTCGGGATCATCGGTGATGGCAGCGGCGAGGGCGAGGAGCTCGTCGGTGGTGTCGCCCATGGCGGACACGATCACGACGAGGTTGGAGCCCGCCGCGCGCTCGCGCGCGATCCGCCGTGCGACGCGCTTGATGCGCTCGGCGCCCGCGACGGACGAGCCGCCGAACTTCATGACGACGAGGGGGGTGGACATAGCCGGGCAATTCTAGCGGTCCGACGCGGTGATCCCGCCGTTTCGGTTCGGTTGCGGCGCGCCGGCGTTGGCCGGGGTCGCGCGTCTTCGTGCCAGCCGCCGCTGATTCCGCCACTTGCCCGCCGTGCGGTCGCTACGTCGCCCGTTTCCGCCCGAGGTCCGCGTGGCGGGCGGCTGCGACAACTGCCGCGCCCGTCGCCCCCAGATGCCCGTGCTGCGGGCCTTGTCCGAGACGTCTTCGGATACGGCCCGCCCGGCGGTCATGTGGCGGAATCCCGCGCTCCTCCCGTGCGTGGGCCGCCATCCGCGACGCGAACCCTGTGCCGACCGCCGCCCGTACGGTCCGCCGGGCGGTCATCTGCAAGAAACCAGATCCCGGAGACGCCCGGCGCTGTCGGATCCTCGACCCAGTGGCGTACCTGCCACGTCCCCGCCGGAAGCACGGCCCCCGCCGTACCAGCGAAACGGGCGAGCCGCCGGCGATTCGTGCTGGTGTCGCCCAGGACGAGGATCCGTGCGACGCAGCTCGGCTCCCAGCCGCGCTCGCGGGCGATGGTGGGTGCGAGCCGAACCTTACGGTCGAGCCCGGCCAACATCGCCTGCATGTCCGGCGTGACCGACTTCATCTCGAACACCGCCAGTGCCCTTGTCGGCGGGTGCCAGGCCAGCACGTCGATCGAACCGCGCTCGCCATACCGCGAGAAGGTGACCTCGACAGCAACCTCCCAGCCGAGGAGCCGAAGCCGGGCCACGACTGCCTCGACGAGTCGGGCGTGCGACTCATCCAGCAGCCGGTCCAGCGCCTCACCCTGGTAGCGCACGAAGACATCGAGCGTTCCACCCACCGCCGATACGACCCGCTCGAGGACACCGATTGCGACCTCGCGACACTCGCCGTTCTCGATCCTGCCCACGACCGAGCGTGAGACGTTGGCGGACGCCGCAAGATCCGACTGCCTCCAGCCGCGTCGGCGCCGCAGCGCCCGCACGCCGCGGCCGATCCGATCGAGATCCATGCAGAGAGGATGGCTGGCGCGCCTTATCTGCCAGTTGTCCCTGCTGGGAGTCTCGCTCGTGCCGTGCCTGATCCGGACAGCCCCGATCGCGCGCCATGGCCGCCTGTGCCGAGGGCCGCCCGTCGGTCCGGGTACCGAGCGCGCATCGCCGCCGGAGACCCGATACGGCGCCCTGCGCCACAATCGGCCGAACCCGAGCCAAGCGCCCCGCCCCGGAGACCTGCCATGTGCTTCGATCACGACTCGCGACCCCCCATCGTCCCCGACCCGTCTGGCATGCGCGATGCGCAGGAGGTGGAGCTGGAGGCCGCCGACGGCAACCGCTTCGCCGCCTACGTCGCCCGTGCTGCGCATCCCACTGGCGCCGGGATCGTCATCCTGCCCGACGTCCGCGGCCTCCACACGTACTACAAGGAGCTGGCCGAGCGGTTCGCCGAGCACGGCGTGGACGCGATCGCCATCGACTTCTTCGGGCGCACCGCCGGCATCGGCGACCGGGGGCCGGACTTCGAGTACATGCCGCATGTCGCCGCCACGACCTACGCGGGCCTGACGGCCGACATCCAAGCGGCCGCCGCGCGCCTCCGCCAGGTCGCCAGCGTCGAGCGCCTCTACACCACGGGCTTCTGCTTCGGCGGCCGACTGGCCTTCCTCACCGCCGGCATGGCGGATCTCAGCCTCGCGGGCGTCATCGGCTTCTACGGCTGGCCGACAGGATCGGCCCGCAACGACACGCCCGCCCCGGCCGACGTCGCCTCCACCTTCACCTGCCCGGTGCTGGGCATCTTCGGCGGCGCGGACGAGGGCATCACGGCAGACGTCGTGGCCGCCTTCGGGCGCGCGCTGACCGAAGCTGGGATCGAGCACCGGCTGAGCACGTACGATGGTGCTCCGCACTCCTTCTTCGACCGCAAGGCCACCGAGTTCGCCGAGGCGAGCGATCGCGCGTGGTCGGAGACGCTGGGCTTCATGGGGGTCGCGAAATGAGGGTCGTGCGATGAGGGCCGTGCGATGAGGGCCGTGCGATGAGGGCCGTGCGATGAGGGCCGTGCGATGAGGGCCGTGCGATGAGCTTCCTGCGTCGGATGTTCGGGGGCGGCGGGGAGGCCGAAGGGACAGGCCGAGCGCCTCTGGACCCGGTCGAAGCCGCGGCCGAGGATGCCGAGCACGAGCGAGCGCTGCTGCGCGAGGAGGCCGTCCGCCTGTCCGACGAGCTGCTGGCGCGCCAGATGCGGTACGCCGACCGGTCGTGGACGCCGCCCGCGCAGGGAGGGGAGCGGCGCGCCGACGATGCCTAGCACAGCGAACAGGAGGCCGATGGTGCGCCTGGTCCGATTCTTCGTCCGGCTGCTGGCCGCGTTCACGATCGCGGTCACCGCGGCATCGATGGTGTCCACAGCCGTCGCCATGGCCAAGCGCGACCAGTTCCCAGACGACGCGGAGCCCGAGGACGACGAGCTCGATCTGGCCACGATCCTGCGGGCTCGCAAGTTCCGGTCGGAGGCGAAGGCCTTCCGCGGCGGGCGGCTCATCTCGTGGCAGGGCGGCGCCGACATCGACCTCCGAGGGGCGTCGCTCGACCCGGCCGGGGCGCACCTCGAGGTCTGGACCGTCTTCGGCGGGATGCATCTGCGCGTGCCCGAGGACTGGCGGGTGCGGTTGCGCGGCCTGGCCGTCTTCGGCGGGGCGGGAACGACGGCGCCGCAGCCCGAAGAGGGCGGGGCCGGCCCGATCCTCACCATCCGATACCGGACGCTCTTCGGCGGTTTCGGCGTGACGGCCGAGCCTGACGAGCTGCTGGTCGTCTAGGGAAAGGTCCTGCGCGACGAGCGGGCAGTCCGCGAACCGCCGTCGCGCTAGGCTGGGGGTCCACACCAACAAGGAGGGGCCATGAAGGAACGGCTCATCGGCGACGACCAGCTGCTGGTCACGGCCGACACCTCGCTCGGCGACGCGCTCTGGGACTGGGTGGCAGCCGACGCCTCGCGGCGGGCGGCCGACGGCTGGCGGATCGCCAACATTGGCGGCATCGGCACCCAGATGGGGATGCAGCAGCCGCAGATGGGCTACGGCGCCCCCTCCTACGCGGTCGCCTTGTCGCTCTGGATCCTGTACCGCCGGTGAGCGACGTCTCGCCTGCCTCCTCGAACCAGCCGGCCGACGTCACGCCACCCGCCAGCGACCGCGTCCGCCTTCGCCGGAAGCCGATGCGCGGCCGGCATGACCGCGCCACGATCGACGCGATCATCGACGAGGCGGTCGTCGGCGTGGTCGCGTTCGTCGGGGACGGCCAGCCGTACGCCGTGCCGACCAACGTCTGGCGCGATGGCGACCGCCTGTACTGGCACGGGTCGGCGGGCAGTCGCCTGCTCCGGACGGCAGACGCGAGCCCGGTCTGCGTGACGGTGTACAACCTCGACGGGCTGGTGCTGGCTCGCTCCGCGACGAACCACTCGGTCAACTTCCGCTCAGTGATGGTTCTGGGCACGGCGCACCTCGTGACCGAGGTCGACCACGTCGAGCACGCGCTCGAGAGCCTGGTCGAGTCGCTCTACCCGGGCCGCTGGGCGCAGCTCCGGCCGATGACCGAGAAGGAGCGCAAGGAGACCGGCGTCATGTACGTCGACCTCGCCGAGGCCTCCGCTAAGGTGCGAGACGAGGGCGCCCATGACGACGAGGGCGATGAGACGTGGCCGGTGTGGGCCGGGCTGATCCCCGTCCAGACCGTCCGCGGAGAGCCCGAGCCCGACGAGTTCGTCCAGCCGGGCATGCCGCCGCCGGTGGTGCGCGTCCCCTAGCGTCGTTCGGCACCCCACCCTGCCGTCGAATCCCGTCCCTCGTGGCGCCCGCCACGGAGGTCCGCACGAGTCGCGTCCGACTCGATTCGGGGCGCGTCGAGCGTGGGCGGCGCGCCCAAGGTCGGATGCGTGGCACGTGGCGCGCTCGCCGAACCGCGAATCGAGTCTGTGGCGACTCGCGCTGCGGAATGATGTGCCGACGATGTGGCACCTGCGGCGCCGACGACTTGGCGACTCGCGCTCCGACGAGGCGCCGCATTGCGCTGCCCGACGACGTGCCGGCGCTAGGCTCCCTCGACCAGCTCCGGGCCCCGGTTGCGCGGCGCGACGATCTCGGTGCGCCCGGACAGCCCCGCGCCCTCGGCGGCATCGCGCAGCGCCTCCTCGACCGGCGCGGCGTCGGCGTCGGGCGCCACGAACGCCAGCACGGTCGAGCCCGCGCCCGAGAGGAACGCGCCCAGCGCGCCGGCCGCCCGCGCCGCGCCAGTCAGTCGCGGCAGCTGCGGGTACGCGACCGAGCGGTACGGCTCGTGGATCCGGTCGACGGTGAGATCCGCGAGGAGACCCCACCGGCCGGACGCGATCCCCGCCACGCCGATCGCGATGCGGCTCATGTTGGACACGGCGTCGCGCAGCGGCACCTCGGCCGGGAGTACCCGGCGCATGTCTGCGGTGGACAGCCGTCGGTCGGGGATGAACAGCACGGCGCGCAGCCCGAGGGGCGCATCGAACCGCACCGCCTCCACGCGCTGGCCCAGGTGGGCCGACACGACGAAGCCGCCCAGCAGCGCCGCCGACGCGTTGTCCGGGTGGCCCTCGATGTCCGTGGCCAGGCGCAGCATCACCGGCACCGACAGCGTCCCGCCGCCCAGCACGTTGCCCGCCCACACACCGCCCACTGCGGCCGCGGCCGACGACCCCAGGCCGCGCGACAGCGGGATCCGGTTGTGCGCGCTGATCCTCCAGCCGATCGCCGGCGGCCGCGGCCCGAGCTGCGCCTCGATGGCCGCCTCAAGGCCCATGACGAAGCGGTCGGACCGCTCGCCGCGCAGTTCGCCGGCTCCCTCGCCGGTGGTTGTCAGCTCGACCAGCCCGTCAGCCTCGACCGCTTCGACCTCGACCCGGTTGCACAGATCCAACGCGAGGCCAAGGCAGTCGTACCCAGCGCCCAGATTGGCCGTGGAGGCGGGCACGTCAACGACCAGCCGTCGGCCGAGTACCGACGACCAGTCCCCGTGGGTCTGCCAGTGGCCGGCGACCGGGAGGCGGGCCATGTCGGTCAGTCCCCGACCGGGTAGCAGACGCCCGACGGCGCCGCGACGCACTCGCCGGCGACGGGACGGACGACGACCCCAGCCGACGACGCCTCCGCGCGCACGGCCCCGGCCCACGTTGAGCCGAGCCCGCGGGCGATGGACACGAGGTCCGAGAGCACTGCGGCGCCCGCGGCCGCGCCGCCCGCGCCGGGCCCCTCGAACGCGACCCGACCGACCGGCTCCGCGTCCACCTCGACCCGGTTGAGCACACCGTCGCAGCGGCCGAACGGCGATCCGGCGGGCACGGCGGTGGGAACGACGGAAGCCTCGATCGCGCCGTCCTCGGCGAGGCGCGTCGTGGCGATCAGACGCAGCGTGCGGCCCTCGGCGGCGAGTGCCGTCACGTCCTGCGCCGTGACGCCCGTGATGCCCGGGGCGCCGGCCCTGCCGCTGGTGGAGCCCGGGCAGTTCGACACCGCGCCGGGCGAGATCCACACGCCGAACGCGAGGCGGGCGAGGATGACGAGCTTGTTGACCGCGTCGAGCCCCTCGACGTCGGCGGTCGGGTCGGCCTCCGCGTAGCCCTTCGCCTGGGCCTCGCGGAGGACGTCCGCGTAGTCGCGCCCGTCGCGCGCCATCGCGGTCAGCATGTAGTTGGTCGTGCCGTTCAGGATGCCGCGGACCCGCGCGATGCGGTCGCCGGCGAGGTCTTGGGCGATGGGCCCCAGGAGCGGGATGCCGCCGCCGACGGCCGCCTCGAAGCGCAGGGTCGAATCGGTCCCCCGCGCGAGCGCCTCGAACTCCGCCCCGTGGTGCGCCACGATGTGCTTGTTCGCGGTGACCACGGCCAGTCCCGCCTCGAGCGCCGCCGCAACGAGCGTGTGGGCAGGCTCGTCGCCGCCCATCGTCTCCACGATGACGTCGCAGTCGCCGCTCGCGATGAGGTGCGCGGGAGCGTCGGTGAGGAGCGCAGCCGGGATCCCACGCGCGATGGCGCGCTCGGTGAACTTCTCGGCGACGCCGGCGAGGACGAGCGGCCTGCCGTCCGCCGGGGCGAGGCGGGGCGACCGCTCGAGGAACGCGCGGACGACCTCTCGGCCGACGGTGCCGGCTCCGATGACGCCGACGCGCAGGGGCTGCATGCTCAACGGGGATCTCCGGACGGTTTGGGCGACGCCGGGATGGTAGCGAACGCGGGGCGCCCTCCGCGACCGGGGCCCGCTCCGCGCTAGGACCGCGCTCCCCCGGCGCCGAGCCGGCCGATCTCCTCGACCACCGCCGGGTTCTCGAGCGATGACAGGTCCCCGGCGTCCAGCCCGAGCCAGGAGGAACGCGCGACGCGCCGCATGACCTTGCCCGAGCGGGTCTTGGGCAGCGCCGTCACGACCTCGACCCGCTCCGGCCGGAGCGTCTTTCCCAGGCTGAACGTCACGCCGTCGGAGATCTCGCGCAGCAGGTCGGGATCGGGGGTCACGCCCGCCCGCAGCACGCACAGGACGACGATCACCTCGCCCTTGACCGGGTCTGGCACGCCGATGGCCGCCGCCTCGATCACGGCCTGGTGGGCCGACGCGGCGCCCTCCACCTCGGCCGGCCCGACGCGCTTGCCGGCGACCTTGAGCGTGTCGTCGGAGCGGCCGTGGATGTACCAGAAGCCGTCGGCGTCGATCTCGGCCCAGTCCCCGTGCAGCCACACGCCGGGCAGCCGAGCCCAGTAGCTGGCGAGGTAGCGGTCGCGGTCGTGCCAGAACCCGCGGGTCATGCCGGGCCAGGGCGCGCGGATCGCCAGCTCGCCGTAGGCGCCGCGGACCGGCGTGCCGTCGGGCCCCACGACGTCGGCGGCCATGCCCACGCTCGGCCCGCTGAACGAGCTGGGCTTGATGGGCGTCAGCAGGTTGCAGGCGACGATCCCGCCGCTGACCTCGGTCCCGCCGCTGTAGTTGATGACCGGGCAGCGGCCGCCGCCGATCTCGCGGAAGTACCACCACCACGACTCGTCGTTCCACGGCTCGCCGGTGGACCCCAGGACGCGCAGCGAGCCGAGGTCGTGGCCCCTGACGGGCTCCTCGCCATGGGCCATCAGCGCCCGCACGAGCGTCGGCGAGATCCCCAGATGGGTGACGCGGTGGCGCTCGACGATCGCCCACATCCGGTCCGGGCCTGGATAGTCGGGGGCGCCCTCGTAGATCACGAGGCGCGCGCCGAGGAGCAGGGCCCCGGAGATGGCCCACGGGCCCATCATCCAGCCCAAGTCCGTGTACCAGAACAGGGCGTCGCCAGGCCCGAGGTCGAAGTTGTGGGCGAGGTCCTGCGCGCCCTTGACCGGGAAGCCGCCGTGGACGTGGACCGCCGCCTTCGGCCGCCCGGTCGTGCCCGAGGTGTAGATGAGCATGTATGGCGTCTCCGGGTCGGTCTCGCCGCCCGGCGCGGGCTCAGCCTCCCTGACCAGGCCCAGCTCCTCGTCCCACCAGCGGTCCCGGTCGCGGTCCCAGGGGACGTCTCCGGCCCGCTGGCCCAGTCGCCGCACGACCATGACGCGCCGCACGCTCGGGGCGTCGGCGAGGGCCGCGTCGGCGACCTCCTTGAGGCGGACCGCCTTGCCGCGCCGCAGGAAGCCGTCGGCCGTGATGAGCACGCTCGTGTCGCAGTCGGCCAGGCGGCTCGCGATGGCGGGCGCGCCGTAGCCCGAGAAGATCGGCGTGTAGATCGCCCGAAGCCGGCCGATCGCGAGGACGGCGACGACGGTCTCGACCAGCATCGGCAGCAGGATGCCCACCCGGTCGCCCTCGCGCACGCCCTGGCGCGCGAGCATCCTCGCGGCATCGTCGACCGCGCGCAGCAGCTCTGCATTCGTCAGCTGCCGAACCTCCCCGTCCTCGCCCTCCCAGATCAGTGCCTCACCGTCAGGGTCCGCTGCCGCTCGGGGCTCGAGCGCCGCCGACGCGTAGTTGAACGAGCCGCCGCTCCACCAGCGGGCGAACTCGGGGCCCCTGCTCGTGTCGAGCACCGAGCTGGGACGCCGATCCCAGGCGAGCCCGAGGTCGTCGGCCGCGGCACCCCAGAACCATGCGGGGTCCGCCGCGGCGTGGCGCTGGAGGGCGTCGAGCGAGGGCTCCCTCGCAGCGCGCAGAAACCTGGCGAGGCGGCTCGTCGCCAGGTGCTCGGGCGTGGGACGCCAGGCGACGTCGGGCGCGTCGCGACCGAAGATCGGCTCGTCGGCCGGCATCCTGGCCATCAGCCCGCGCCTCGCGCCCGCGAACCGCGGCCATGCGCGAAGTCTTCGGTTCGACCCATGGCCTGCGCGACGTTCACCGACATGGGCTCCATTGTCGTCAGGAAGCGCCAGCCGTCTACCAGGCCGTCTCGGCAGCATGATCCTCGAGCGTGCACCCCAGCTGCACTGCACGACTCGGCTGTGTAGAGCGCGACGCCGCCGCGCGCTACGCTCGTACCGCCGGTGAGCGGCGCTACGAGCGGGTCTTCCGAGATGAGCGCCGTGGGGCGGCGATGGGAGCGTCGCCGCTGCGGCCGCAAGCGCACAATCGCGACATGGACCCGTTCGACCTTGACCGCTTCGCCGAGGCCCAGCAGGGCGGCTACGAGAGCATCCTCGGAGAGCTTCGGGCCGCCCGCAAGACCGGCCACTGGATGTGGTTCGTCTTCCCGCAGGTCGCCGGCCTCGGTCAGACCTGGATGTCGCAGCACTACGCCATCCGTTCGCTCGACGAGGCGCGCGCCTACCTCGCCCACCCCGTCGTCGGCCCCCGCCTGCGCGAGTGCGCGGATGCAGTCCTGGCGGCTCCCCGCGGCGCCACGGCCGAATCCATCTTCGGCGGCATCGATGCCATGAAGCTCCGCTCGTCGATGACGCTGTTCCTGCGCGCCGCCCCGGACGAGCCGCGCTGGCAGCAGGTCCTCGACCGCTTCTACGGCGGCGTCGCGGACAGCCGCACCGACCAGATCCTCGGGCTCCGGTAGGCGATCGCCAACGGCCCCGCGGGCCCCGCGCGCTCCGTTACACTCCGCGCCAATGACCATCGAACTGCTCCCCTCCCCGGCGCCGGTGGAGGCGCCCAAGCCACGCCCGCGGATCTTCTCGGGCATCCAGCCGTCCGGCATCGTGCACCTGGGCAACGACCTGGGCGCGATCCGGAACTACGTGATGCTCCAGTGGGAGTACGAGGCGATCTACTGCATCGTCGACTACCACGCCCTCACGAGCACGCACGACCCGGCCGTGATGCGCCAGCGGACCCGAGAGATGGCGGCCAGCCTGCTCGCGCTGGGCCTGGCTCCCGAACGCTGCACGCTGTTCGTCCAGAGCCACCGCCCCGAGCACGCGGAGCTGATGTGGCTCCTGGCCACCGTCACGCCCGTCAGCTGGCTCGAGCGGACGCCGACGTACAAGGAGAAGAAGCAGAACCAGCCCGACGACATCAACCACGGGCTGCTCACGTACCCGGTCCTCCAGGCGGCCGACATCGCCATCTACAAAGCCGGGCTCGTCCCGGTGGGCAAGGACCAGGCGGCGCACCTGGAGATCTCGCGCGAGATCGTCCGCGCGTTCAACAACCGGTACGGCGTGACGTTCCCGGAGGCCGAGGCGGTCTACACGGAGGCACCCGTGGTGCTGGGCACCGACGGCGTCCGGAAGATGAGCAAGTCGGTCAGGAACACGATCGAGATCCTGGGGTCGCCCGACGAGATCCGCAAGCAGGTCATGTCGATGGTGACCGACACGAAGCGGATCCTGCGCACCGACCCCGGCCGGCCCGAGGTCTGCAACGTGTGCCAGATGCACCGCTTCTTCGGCGACGACTGGGAGGAGATCCAGGACGGCGAGCGCACGGCGCGGACCGGCTGCGTGGACACCAAGAAGCTGCTCGCCGCGCGGATCATCGAGCACTACGCCCCGGCGCGCGAGCGCTACGCGGAGCTGATGGCGCACCCGACCGAGATCGACGGGATCCTCGAAGCGGGCGCCGACCGCCTCAAGCCCCTCGCCCAGGCGACGATCGACGAGGTCCGAACCAGGATGGGCCTGCGCTAGGCGCCGAACGGAGCCCAGCCCAGCGGGCGGGCGCTCGTCCAGCTCCGTTCGGTCGGGAGGCGACCAACTGGAGCCGAAGCGGTAAGCACGGCGTGATCCAGGCGTCGTAGGCTGTGGTCATGCCAGTTGAGCTCTCCGAGCGGCAGCGCCGCCTCCTCGACGCCGCCCTCGTCCTCGCGGTCGTCGCGCTGGCCTTCGTCGTGGTGGCCGACGTCGCGGGCGTGCTGACGCTGTTCAGCGACGTCCTGCTCGTCTTCTTCCTCGCCTGGCTGCTCGCGTTCGCGGTCCTCCCGCTCATCAGCCTGGTCAAGCGGCTGGTGCCCGGCCTGCCTGACATCGCGGCGGTGCTCCTGGTCTACCTCGTGGTGGTCGGGCTGCTGCTCGGCCTCGTGATCCAGGTCTCGAGCGTCCTGGCCTCGTCGATCGGCGCGCTGCCCAAGGACCAGCCCCTCTACGACCAGTTCGTGAAGCTGCTGGCCGATGTGCAGGGGCGCCTGGTGGGAGTCGGCTTCAAGGTGGACCTCGTGGGCCAGGCGCCCGCCATCTGGGACACGATCAACCAATGGGCCGTCCAACTCGTCGGGCCGCTCCAGCAGGTGGCCGTGGCCAGCATCGGCGTGCTGGGCAACGTGCTGATCATCACGATCCTATCGGTGTACCTGGTCATCGACCGCGAGGAGGCCCTCGCGTTCGTCTACCGGCTCGTGCCGCCCGGCAGGACCCACACCGCGCGCCTGGTGCAGACCAGCGTGGCGCGCTCCTTCGGCGGGTTCCTGCGCACGCAGCTGGTCATGGGCCTGGTCTTCGGCGTGCTGGCCGCGATCGTGAACGCCGTGTTCGGCCTGCCCTACAGCAGCGTGACCTCGGTCGCGGCCGGCGTCCTCCACGCCATCCCGTTCTTCGGGCCGTTCCTGTCATGGCTGCCGCCGGTGGCCGTGGCGCTCCTGTCGACGCAGTTCCCCACGCCGGTGGTCGTCCTGGCGGTGATGGGCGTCGGCTGGTTCGCCACGATGAACATCCTCCAGCCGCGGCTCATGGCCGGGGCGGTCGGGATCCACCCGATCGTGGTCCTGGGCTCGGTCGTGGTCGGGTCGAAGCTGGCCGGCATCCCGGGCGCCATCTTCGGCATCCCGATCGCCGCGGTGCTCTCGGCGTTCTTCTTCCACTGGTTCGAGCGGTCGCGTGAGGGCGGCTCAGTGGCAGACCGGGCGACGAGGCGGCTCCAGGCCCGCGAGGGTCACCCGGTGCGGCGGCCGCAGGAGCCGGTGCCGGGATTGGACGAAGACGTGGACGAGGTTCGTCGACGGCGGCAGGAGCAGGACGAGGAGCCTGTCGCGCCCGAGGCGGACGATCCGGTCATCGCGGCGGCAGCCGGGATCGCGGCCTCGGTCACTCCGCCCAGCAAGCCGGGCGACTGAGCCCCTGCCCGATGACCGTCACCCCAACCCTCCTCCAGCGATGAGCCCCGACGAGCAATGAGCAGCGACGACCTCGGCCGGCCTGAGATGGCCCGGGAGCGAGCCAGGACCGAGCGCCGGGACCTCGACAAGGAGCGTGGCGAGCCGCTCGCGGGGGCCCGGGGCGGACGGCGCGCGCTCAAGCGCATGGGCAAGCCGCTCGACGCCTGGACGACCCGGCCGCGGATCCTGGTGACCAACGACGACGGGATCGAGTCGCACGGGATCCTCGCGCTCAAGCGGGCGCTCGAGCCGCTCGGCGAGGTGATCGTCGTGGCGCCCGACTCCAACCAGTCGGCCGTGGGGCACCAGAAGACGCTGTCGCGTCCCCTCCGCGTCCGCGAGCGAACGCTCCCCGACGGGTCCACGGGCTACGCGATCGACGGCTCGCCCACCGACGCGGTGAGCCTGGGACTGCTGGGCTTCTTCGACGAGAAGTTCGACCTTGTCGCCTCGGGGATCAACTACGGCGCCAACCTCGGCGACGACCTCACCTACTCCGGCACGGTCTCGGCCGCGATGGAGGCGATCATCAACTCGACGCCTGCCTTCGCCATCTCGCAGGAGTACTCCGAGGAGGTCGACTTCACGCTGGCGGGGATCGCCGCGGCGATCGTGGGGCGCAACATCCTCGAGCACGGCCTGCGACGCGGCGAGCTGCTCAACGTGAACGTGCCCGCGGTCAGCGTCGAGGAGTGCGGCGGCATCGAGGTCACCCGGCTCGGGCGCCGCGTCTACCAGGACCAGCTGATCGGGCGCGTGGACCCTCGCGGGCTCCCCTACTACTGGATCGGCGGGCCGCCGCCGTCGGGGATCGCGCTGCCCGGGACCGACTTCGACGCCATCGTCAACCGGCGGGTCTCGGTCACGCCCGTCCATCTCGACCTGACGGGGCGGCGCCTGCTGCGCGAGCTGCCGAAGTGGGACTGGGCGCTCGAGGCGTCGCCGAAGCAGCCTGTGGCCGAAGACGCGGAGGCGCTCCGGCCGACGCCGTTCGAGCGCGAGCGGTTCGCCGAGGAGACGAAGCTCGAGCGACGGTAGGACTCCGGGTAGTCCGTGCGGCACGACGTGCGGCCCGCCGGGCTCCCCGCCAGGCCCCCCGGTGGCGTCACGCCAACAAAGTCACCGCGAACCGTCGCCGATGATCGGGACTGGTGGTCCGTCGGCACCATCTCGCGGGGTTTGGTGGTCCGTCGGCGCCATCTCGCGGGCTTTGGTGGTCCGTGGGCACCGTCTCGCGGGGTTTGGTGGTCCGTGGCCACCGAATCGCCCGGGGTCTCGCCGGCCCCGCGCAATTTGGTGGCCCCAGCCCACCGTCGCGCAAACCGGGCACCACGGCGGACCGGCCGCCTCGCCGCCGCGACCGGCCGCTTCGCCGCGCCGCGACCGGCCGCCTCGCCGCGCCGCGACCGGACAGCGGCGACCGCAACCGGACAGCGGCGACCGCGACCGGCGACCGCGACCGGACAGCGGCGACCGCGACCGGCGACCGCGACCGGCGACCGCGACCGGCTATCGGCGTCGCCTCCGACGATCCGCCAGCACCTCGCGTGCAGCGTTCCGGCCAGGGGCGCCCGTGACGCCGCCGCCCGGGTGCGCGCCCGAGCCAGCGAGGTACAGCCCGCTCACCGGCATCCGGTAACGCGCCCAGCCGAGGACCGGCCGCCACAGCCAGAAGGAGTCGAGCGCCGGCTCCACGTGCATCGGGTGGCCGCCGGTGAGCCCGAATTCGCGCTCCAGGTCGGCGGGGGTGAGCACCTGGCGCGCCGTCACCCGCGCGGAGATCCCGGGCGCCACGCCCTCGAGCGAGCGGAGCACCGCGTCGCCCACCGCGTCGCGCTGTGCGTCCCACTCGGCGGCGCTCAGCCCCGACGGCATCCACTGCGCGATGACGCTCATCACCTGCGTCCCCTCGGGCGCGCCGGCGACGAGCGACGGGTCCACCAGCGAGGGGATCGTGGCCTCGAGCACCGGCTGCTCGGCGAACCGCCCGTACTTGGCCGCATCGAAGACGCGCTCCATCGCGTCGATCGAGGTCGTCCCGACCTGGATCCGACCGCGCAGCAGCCGCGCATCGCCGGCAGCCGCGGGGAACTCCGGCAGCCCGTCGAGCACGAGGTTGACCTTCGCCGACACGGCCGGGGTTCGGATGTTCCCGGCCCGCCAGCGCATGTTCGGCCCCACAGTGACGGGATCGACCAGCGAGGTCAGCAGGAGCTTGGGGTTGATGCCCGACACGACCGCCGAAGCCTGGATCTCCTCGCCGGACTCGAGCACGACGCCAGTGACTGCGCCGTCCGGTGTGGCCAGCGACGCCACGCGGGCACCCGTCCGGATCTCGGCGCCAGCCAGCTTCGCCGCCGACGCCAGCGCGTCGGAGACGGCCGACGGCCCGCCCTTCGCGAACACGGTCTCGCCGACGCCGCCGCTGTCGCTGCCGGCCGCGTCAGCGAGCAGGACCGAGGTCGACCCCGCCGACCATGGGCCCATCGCCGTGTGGCGGACGCCCCGCCAGGCGGTCGTGGCCCGGACGGCCTCCGTCGTGAACGACTCTGCCACGAAGTCGGCGACCGCCATCGCGAGGACTCTCAGGATCGTGCGCCCGTCCTCGCGCCCCATGCCGCGGAAGGCGCGCGCCAGGCGCAGCCCGATCAGCGCGTCGCCGGCGCCGGGTCCCCCGATGTCGGGCGGCGTCTCGTCGCCGATGCCCGCGAGGAACTTCGAGAGGGCGCGCACCCGCCGGTCGAACTCGACGAACGCGGTGGCGTCATCGTCGGACCAGGCGCGCAGCGACTCGACGCTCCTGCCCAGGTCGGCCCACAGGGTCACGGCGCGACCGTCGGGCTGGGGGGCGAAGACGCGGACCTCGGGCGAGACGAGCGCCATTCCCAAGCTGCCGAGGTCGAGGTCGCGGACGACCGCAGGGCGCAGTCGACCGACCGTGTGGGCGAGGGTCGGCACGCGGACGCCGGGGGCGATCTCCTCGGTCACCGCCGCGCCGCCAACCCGGCCGCGTGCCTCGAGCACGAGCACGCGCTGGCCGGCCCGGGCGAGGTACGCCGCCGCGGTCAGCCCGTTGTGGCCGCCGCCGACGACGATGACGTCGTAGGCCGGGGCCGAAGCCGCCGATGTCGAGGCGGTGGTGGCGGCCGATGCCGAAGCGGACGCGGCCGGAGCCGAATCTGGAGCCGAGGACGGCGAGGACGTGGTCGACGTCGTGGTCGTGGTCATGTCAGGCCACCTTCCGGCCGCGGGACTTGAGGACCTCGAGCGCCGCCAGCCGCCCGTTGGCGCCCATCAGGCCGCCGCCGGGGTGCGTGGACGAGCCCGACAGGTACAGGTTCTGCACGGGGGTCTTGAACCGGGCGTAGCCGGGGACCGGCCGGTTGAAGAACAGCTGCTCGAGCGAGAGCTCGCCCTGGAAGATGTTCCCCTCCGTCAGCCCCATCGTGCGCTCGATGTCGAGCGGCGTCAGGACCTGGCGGCCGATGATGATGTCGCGGATGTTCGGCGCGAACTCGGCGATCCGGTTGATCACGGCGTCGCCGAATGCGTCGCGCTGGTCGTCCCAGCTGCCCAGCTCGGGCGCCAGCTTGTACGGCGCGTACTGGACGAAGCACGAGATGACGTGCTTGCCCGGAGGCGCCATCTCCGGGTCGACGAGGGTCGGGATGATCATGTCGATGTACGGCCGGGCGCTGAACCGCCCGTACTTCGCGTCGTCGTAGGCCTGCTCCATCTCGATCGTGTTGGGGCTGAACGAGATGGCGCCCCGGAGGTGCTCGCCTTCGCCGGGGAGGCACGTGAAGTCCGGCAGCCGGTCCACGGCCAGGTTGACCTTCCCGGACGACCCGCGGAACTTGAAGCGCCGGACCTCCTGCTCGAACAGCGGGTCGAGCGAGCCGGGCTCCAGGAGGTCGAGTAACGTGACCTTCGCGTCGGCCGAGGAGAGGACGACGGTCGCCTCGATCTCCTCGCCGCTCTCGAGCGCGACGCCGGTGGCACGGCCGTGCTTGACGACGATCCTCGCGACGGGCGCCTCGGTGCGGATCTCGGCGCCCAGCGCCTGCGCGGCGCGGGCGATCGAGTACGACACGCCGCCGGTGCCGCCCTTGGGGATGCCCCAGGCGCGGAAGGCGCCGTCGATCTCGCCCATGTAGTGGTGGAGCAGCACGTATGCCGTGCCCGGCGAGCGGATGCCCTGGTAGGTGCCGATGATCCCCGACGCTGACATCGTCGCCTTGAGCGGCTCGGTCTCGAACCACTGGTCGAGGAAGTCCTTCGCTGACATCGTCATCAGCTGGACGAAGACGGCCTGCTGGCGCTCGGGGAGCTGCGCGAAGCGGCGAGCCAGGCTCGCGATCGGGAGCAGCGGGCGCGGGTCGTTCTCGGTGGGGTCGCCCGGCACGATGCCCAGGATCGGCTTGATGAAGCGGGCCATCTCCACCATGAGCTGGCCGTACTCCTCGTACGCCTCGGCGTCGTTCTTGGACCAGCGACGCAGCTCGCGGACCGTCCGGCCGTGGTCGTTGACGCGCCACAGGTAGTCGCCGCCGGGCGGTGTCCTGTCCACGCCCTTGCGCAGCGGGGTGAACGTGCCGTCGAGGGGCAGGATGTCGAGGCCGTAGCGGGGCAGGTTGAGGTCGCGGATGATCTCGGGCCGCAGCAGGCTCACGACGTAGCTCGCGACCGAGAAGCGGAACCCCGGGATGATCTCCTCGGTGACGGCCGCGCCGCCCAGGACGTGCCGCCGCTCCAGGACGAGCGTCTTGAGCCCGGCCCTGGCCAGGTAGGCCGCGGACACGAGTCCGTTGTGCCCGCCGCCGATGATGACCGCGTCGTAGCGCTGGGGCACCCCACCCTCCGTTCGGGACGCGCGGCCTCGCGGCCGCTATTCAGCCTGCATGGAATTGATGCAGTCTAGCCCGAACTTCCAGCGCCCGAGGAGCCTGATCGGGCGGTTCTGCGCGCCCTGCTGATCTCACGAAGGCGGTCAACTTGGGGTGTTGCACGGTGTGAGATGTAGTCAG